>JAIROC010000506.1 GCA_031257735.1 Bacteroidales bacterium
CCCAAGACGCCAGCGAAATCTTCATAATTAGCATCTTTGGCAAAATCCGAGCAATGTGGAATATCCATAACCTCAAGTTTGTTTTTAATCTGCCACACTATTGCCGGTATACCTCGTTCCGGGTCAGTGATGTTCTGCACGCCTTCCAGCGAACAATACAAGGTGTAATATTTTCCTTCCGTATTGAGACGTCTGGTTAAATCCTGCAAATAGGTTGTTTTCCCGCTCTGACGTGCCGCATGGATTACAAAATACTGTTTCATATTCATCAACTCCTCAACTCCATGTAGACGAGTGGCGGCGTCTATCATATAATGCTTTGTGTTATTACAAGGTCCTGCTACATTAAAATATCTCATAATCATTTAAATTTATTCGGCAAAAGTACACAAAAAAATAATAGCTTAATGTATTATGAAATATTTTTTTCATCTAAAGCAATCTCCGATCGGCATACTCTCCAGACTACGTCGTGTTAAAAGGAACTGTCTCAAAAGGCATAAACAACAATAATTCGTGCGTACGTTTGGACGATTCGGATACACATTTAAGTCAAACATACATAAGGCTAAAGCATTTATTTTTCCACAGTTAGAATGCTACCAACATAATCATCTTTCCTTACCATGACATAAAACAGATAACGTAATAAAAACATATTCTATTCTTCATTATTTTGTTATATCGAAGAGGCACTTTTGCAGTCGAATAAAAAAACACAGTAACATGAGTAGAATGTATTATCCAACAGTTGTACTTTCGGACATTCATTTGGGAACAACTTTTTCCAAAACGATGGAGGTAGCCGAGTTTTTGAAGTCTATCGATTGCGATAAGTTGATTTTAAACGGAGATATTATTGACGGTTGGCATCTGCGGAGAAAATCACCCAAAACATGGAATAAAAAACATACTTTCTTTTTCCGTGTAATTCTCAAGATGATGGAAAATTTTGGCACAGAGATTATTTATGTTAGAGGAAATCATGATGATTTTCTCGATAATATCATGCCGATAACTTTTTCCAATCTCAAAATAGTAAAAGATTATATCCATGAATGTAATGGTAAAAGATACTATGTTACTCATGGAGACATTTTTGACAGTATTACTTCCAATATGAAATGGCTGTCCAAACTTGGGGATGCGGGTTATACGATGTTGTTACATATCAACAAATATTACAATTATTATCGTTCATTGGCAGGCAAGCCTTACTATTCGGTAGCCCAAACAGCCAAGCAAAAAGTAAAATCAGCGGTATCGTATATCTCGGATTTTGAAGAGTCTCTGGTAAGTTTAGCCAAAACAAAACACTGTGACGGTATCATTTGCGGACATATTCATCACCCGGAAAATAAATATTACGGTGATATTCACTATCTCAATTCGGGGGATTGGATAGATTCACTTTCGGCTTTGGTGGAAGATAAACAGGGAAAATGGAGCATCATTTATTACGACAAAGCGCTCGTAGATGAAAAACATGAATTAGAATTATTAAGCGCTGTAGTATGAAATATATGTTTATTGTTCAGGGAGAGGGTCGTGGACATCTAACACAGGCTATTTCCATGTACGAAATGCTGACGGGCAACGGTGATGAAATAACGGAAGTATTGGTCGGAATGAATACATCGTCCTCTTTGCCATCTTTTTTCACAGAAAAGATACATTGTCCTGTTTTTATATTCGGCAGTTCTTATTTTCTTTTTTCAGCCAAAAAGCAGAAATCTTTACTGTTCAAAAGTATTGTATTCAATCTTTGGAAACTGCCAAGTTATATCAAAAGTATTCGTTTCATTAAGCAACGAATTAAGACAAATCAACCTGACAAAATACTCAATTTCTACGAGATACTCACAGGTTTAACCTACGCTTTTAGTCCTCCCAAGATACCCTGTATTTGTATTGGGCATCAGTATTTGTTTCTTCATCCTGATTTTGTATTTCCGAAAAAAAACAGATTACAATTGGCAGGACTGTTACTTTTTACACGGATGACATGTTTTCGTGCATCTGTATTGTTAGCGCTTTCTTTTCACGAAATGCGCAATATGAACAAAATACACGTTGTTCCTCCGCTTGTGCGTAAAGATGTTTTGCGTCAAACTCCGTCGAAAGGAGATTACATTTTAGGATATATGGTAGATGCCGTATTTTCAAAACAGGCGATTGATTGGCATCATCAGCACAAAGATATTTATTTGCATTTCTTTTGGAATAACAAAGACTATCCCGATGAATGGCAAATTGATGAATCCTTGACATTCCACCAATTAAACGATATTACTTTTCTTAACTACATGACAGGATGTAAGGCTTATGCAAGCACGGGGGGATTTGAATCTATTTGTGAAGCGCTCTATCTGCACAAACCCGTTATGATGATACCTGCTCACATTGAACAGGAATGTAATGCTTTTGATGCTGTCAATGTGGGAGCGGGTATTTTGTCCGACAAATTTAATATATCTGGGCTGTTGGATTTTTTACCGTTGTATCAGCCGAATAAGGAATTTGTTAGTTGGGTAAATAAAGCCCAATCCATGTTCATTGATGAATCAAGGTAAGGATTATTCATCCTTAATCATTTCTGTTTCTCCTTTGTCAAAGCCTTCTTTTATATACAGGATCTCTTTCCAATTTTCATTATGAAGTTCACCTCTTGCGGTAGAATGTAATAAACGAAAATCTTTTGTTGTCAAATCTGCATTATAAAATACAAACATAACATTAACTTGTCCATCGGATAATACATTGTATGTCCAGATTTCATAAGGAGGACCATTAACGGTCGAATGCTCATATTCAATATCGGTAGGTGGTCCGTATTTCAGATAATAATATCCTCTATCTGTTTTATATCCTTTATAATTTAAGGTTGAATAATTGTAATTTACACGCATTACTTGATTGTAATACCTGTACCATGCTTCATGGGGATTTTCTTTGTTTCGTTTGTACCAGAAATAATTAAAGAAATCTTCTATTTCGTTATATTTTTCGGGACTTATATTATCAATAAATACTTTCTCTTCAATGTCTGCAATAATATAAATGTAATCCAGATACAATTTTAGGGTATCGTAGGGTAAACTGTCTGTACGAGCTACATCCATATTTTGCATGAGTGTATTACTGCGTTGAAAAAATAAAGACGTATACGCATGTAAGGTATCTTTTCTATCTCTGACTTCTATTGTCAAATAATAATTTCCCGAAGGCAAACTGTCGATTTTAAAACTTTGGAAAATGACATGTATATC
Organism: Bacteroidales bacterium; assembly: GCA_031257735.1. GTDB lineage: Bacteria > Bacteroidota > Bacteroidia > Bacteroidales > WCHB1-69 > JAIROC01. The sequence continues at coordinate 3,270 of JAIROC010000506.1, forward strand.
TGTTTTCTTTGCGGCTTCCCATCTTTCGTACTGAGGAGAAATTGGTGTATTTTCATTATGACGAGTAATATAACTGTGTATGACAAAATCTTTTCCGCTTATTACGCTATCCGTATAGTAAATTTCTGTCAGGAAGGTTAACTGTTTGATATTTTCAGGGTAATATGTAGAGAAATAAGGCATATAGTCTATTCCGTGCTTGGTAAAGTTATCTGATTTTGTTGCCTGAGAGAAAAAACCAATAGGCATAATATCTGAAAGTCCAACACTGTTCGGATTGTAATGAATGTCCAAATGATCTTTAAAAGATAAAGTATCTGGATTTACTGCGTTTTTGTCATACAGAGAGATTTCCATCTGGAATTTTCCATTCGGCAAAGGAATACGTACTACATTATATATATTTTTATCATACGAGAGACTGTCTGTATATTCTTCGCTCGTAAAAGCATAACTTCGTTTAATAACGGTATCGCTATTATTAAAGGAAATATTCGTTCCCATCAAAGCCTGATAACCGCCTTGATCTGTCGTTTTATATTCCAATCCTTTCCCATCGAAAAGAAATTGCAGTTCTATATAAGAAGTTTCGTTCGGAATATGGAATAACAGGTAATTAAAATTAACTTTGAATTTTTGTCCGAAAGAGATCAGGGGAATTGAAATCAATATAATCACCCATAAGAATTTATAAATATGAAATTTCATCGTCTGTTATTTTTATAATGACATAAAAACGGAGAAAGTCTCATTTAATTGTTTCAAACAATTGCATTGACAATGAATATTTCGAGCAAGGGAAAGCTATTATTATAGTTGGTTGTAACTCATCTATAATTAGTGTCTGTCTATATAGTCGGAATAACGCCGTCATTGCGAGACTTCACCCTCCACCGAGGGGTCGGGAAAAAAGAGCAATGACGGCGTTGTTTGGACGCTTTTGTGTGTTTTCACACATCCTCTTTCGAGGGACACTCTGAAGCGAACGGTTCAGATACTCTGA
>JAIROC010000560.1 GCA_031257735.1 Bacteroidales bacterium
ATAAACATACTACAAAGTTACTCGTTTTTTTGCTTGCGTCACCCAAAATGGTGACGCATAATCTATATGTATCTATTAATCACGCGTTTGAAAAAACAAGACATAAAATGTGATAAAGTTAGGAAGATTATGTTTGTATTCAATACATTACAAAATGAAAACGCCGTATTATCAAATAACCATCAAATAACCGTCAAATAAGATTATGTTTGTATTCAATACATTACAAAATGAAAACGCCGTATTATCAAATAACCATCAAATAACCATCAAATAAGATTATGCCCAGTAAGGAAGATAACTTGCATATTTTCTGGATCTATTTTCAGTGTCTTCTTCTTTTATTACTTTTTCCGATAAAGCATCCCTGATAATTCTTGAAGCAATGGCAGCATTCTGGTCTTCTATTTTAAAACGGTCTCTCAATGTTTGATTGGTCATTTTTTCGTTTGAAACATATTTCAAGCAAGCATGCTGATAACATGCGCGAATTTTTTCCTTTTTACTCAAATCGTTGAGAGGTTTATAACTGTACACAATTACTCGTGTTTGTTGTTCTGCCACAATTATATTGGTAGGGGGTAATTGATAAAGTTCATTTTGGAAAATTACTTTATCCATACCACTACCTTTTTCTTCACAAAATCTCATTCTACGCATAATATCTGCCAACTTATCATTGCGTGAACGGTACGCATCAATAAAACGTTCTGGAGAAACCAACGGAGTTCCTGCATTTGAAATCTCTACTCTGTCGCTGAAAATTTCTATCATCGGAAAACCTCTTTCTGTCAGGTCTTGATGTATCAAAGCATTGGCGACTAATTCTCTGATAGCAATTTCAGGATACATTGTTGTTTCTTTTCTTAATGCTTTACCTATTTCTTCGTTGGCTGGCAACTGACTGTTTATCCAATCAATCAAACCGACAAAACCTACGGCATATCCTTTAGTCCATGTTAGTTCGCGCATAGTTTCAATTTTGTTTTTGCCTTTGTAAACGATTACTCTGACCAACTTCCGTTCAACACTCTCAAAATCGCGTAAGTTTTTAGCAAAGAGAAGAGCTCCTAATTTTGTTATTGCATAAGCATTATTTTGAATAATCAAACTTTCTTCCAAGAATTTTTCGAGAACTCCTTGTTGTGTGGAAGGATAAGGCAACTTCAACAAATCAAAATAGGTTTCAGTACTGAGCAAAGTAATAACTTCCTGTCCTGACAGATTGTCTTTTGCAATTTCTTTTTCAAATGGGATACTTTGTTTTTTCCATATTTTCGCTTGTTTTTCGGGAAACTCACTCAATTTTCGGGTAATACTTCCCACTCGAATATAGGCATTATTTAAAAACAAAACAGGTTGTGTTTTTGTGGCTGGAATAACAAAAAGAGAAATATGGAGATGACGATTGTTATCATAATCAAACTCATGAATAGCAAAATCTATTCGCGGATTCAACCGAGTAGCCAACCAATGTTCCAAATCCTCATTACTTTTCTTATGTGATTTTGCCTTGAAAGTTGTGCCAATAATTTTGTGAGTATTATTTTCTACGCCAAAAACAAGATAAGCATACGGTTGATTTTGAATGCAAGCCCCATTAGACAAAGCCGAAATTAGCTCACCTATTTCTTCTGCCGAATGGAAATTGTGTTTAAACTCCAGACATTCGTTTTCATGAGAAGATTTCACTAAATTGTCCATCAATTCTTTAAAATTTTCACCTATCATATTCTTTTTTTATAATTTCTATTCAGCCTCTTTCATCTTTTACCTGTCAATTATTAATTGCCCTTTATGTTTTTGTTTTTCTGTTGTTACATTATAGATGTAGATGCCTGTGGCAAGATTAGTTACTGAAACTGCATCTCGATTGTTAATTTCTTTATGTATTAATGCTTTGCCTTGTATATCGTAGATAGTAAAGAATGCTTGATGAACATTCTCTGGCAGAATAATATAAATATTATCTGTCGCGGGGTTGGGATAAATGACAGGTGTAGATGTTTCTATTTCTGTTATACTATTTATCACATCAAACGTAGCGATAAAAGTATGGTCTTGGGTAACTGTAATTGTACGTGGATTTAGGGGACTGCCATCATCCCATTTTACAAAGTAGTAACCCTGATGGGGTATTGCTGCAATGTTAACGGTAGAGTTTACAATATAATCTCCACTACCCATAACGGTTCCTCTTGACAGGTCACTGGATAATACTGTTATGCGATATGTATTTTGTGGAACATCGGAAAAGATAGCCATAAAAACTGTATCCTGTGTTACGGTAATTGTACGCGAATTTTGACGGTTCCCATCATTCCATTGTACAAAATGATAACCTTGATTAGCTATTGCGCTAATTATTGCTGTGCTGTCTGCGGAATAATCTCCACTACCTGTAACAATGCCCATGTTTGTATCATTGGCGCTTGCTGATACATGATACATTCTTTGTGGTGCAATGTCAAATACAGCTGTAAAAGTAGTATCTTGAGTAACCGTAAATGTACGTGGATTTTGGTAATTGCCATCTGTCCATTGTATAAAGCGATAGCCTTGATAAGGCATTGCTTTAATTGTTGCTGTGCTGTTTGCTGCATAAGTTCCTCCACCCTCAACTATTCCCTTGGTCCCATCGTTTGTCAATACTGTTACAGTCAAGTTCGAACTGCCCCAAACATAATCAAGTTCTAAATCATCCAAATATAATGCGCTTCCAACTTGTCCATCACATTGCATTAAAGTAGTAAGATCTGTAAAATCATACTTTGCGCTGGCAGAAAATATAATAATGATTGTATCAGGCTTGTTAGCGGATGTATAATTGACAGGAACACTAAATTGACTCCAAGAAGAAATTTTACTTGTTATTATTTGTTTTCCACTACCTATAATTGTTCCGTTTTTCTTTAACGATATTTCTATTGCCGCAGAATCGCCATCCACAGGAATATATTTATGCCAACCTTTTATTGCAACAGGACGGGATGTAAATGGGTGTCCTAATGTTAATGAAATAGGAGGCATTCCCGCTACAGGTTGAAGTGTTATATTTCCCATTGCACCGGGCAAAAATAATGTATTGCCCATAACCTGAAGATTTCCTGAAACAAGTTTTAAAGCATATTTTCCTTCAAGAACATCAACGGAATCTTTAAACGCAGTTAAATCTGCTGTTCCACCCAATGCAGACAGTAGATTGGAAAAGATATTCAACGAATTAAAATAATAATTATCATTAAAATCTTCGTATGTTCCGCTTGTTCCCTGTTTGGTTACCCAACAATTTTCAAATCCGCCATCTGTAATATTTTCTGCTTGTGTGTAATCAAATTCTATATCATCTAAATAAAGAGCGCTTCCAATTTGACCTTGACACGCCAGCAAAGTGGCGAGGCTTGTAAAATCGTAATTTGCGCTGGAAGCAAATATAACCACGATTGTATCGGGCGTTTCGTTGGAAACATAATTGATAGGAATATCAAACTGCGTCCAAGTGGAAACTTCACTATATATTACCTGTTTTCCGCTTCCTAACACTACTCCATTTTTCTTTAGCCGTACGTCTATCGCCGCAGAATCTCCATTTACAGGAATATATTTATGAAAACCTTTTATTGCGGTAGGACGGGAAGTAAAAGGTTGTCCCAAAATACAATCTACCGGATTAAAATTAATATAAAGTGTTGCTGCTACTCCGGGTAAAAAAATTGAAGTTCCTCCAAAAGTCATTTGATCAGAAACTACCTTTAAAGAATAATTTCCATTATAAACATCTCCTCCTTCTTCCCGAAAGGCAGTTAAAGGAGCATCTCCCATATCACCACTTAACTCATAGAACGGATTTAATGTTGACAGAAGATAATTATCTTTAAAATCCCAATAACTGGCTTTCCCTTGTACAGGATTTTCATATTTTTCCCAATTATTTTCAAAGCCTCCATCAGGGAATGGATCATTTTGCGCTTTTAGACCAACTGCAACAGCTATAAATGCTGTCAATAAAATAACTTTTCTCATGATACGATAATTTAAATTTAAATTTTATTTGAACTAACTATCTTTATTCTTTTCGGAGAAAAATGATTTTTCTCCCGTAAATTTATATAATAATTGTATTATCAAATGTTTTGTGTAAATACTTCAATTAAAAAAACGTCTTTTCCTGTCTAAATGAACAATGTATATTTCATAACTTAAAAAAAAGTGATGTATGAAAGACTCGTGTTTCATACAACTAATAATGTTTATAGATACGTTTGCAAAAGTAAAAAAAAAATCAATAGAAAAAATAACAAAAAATCATTATCATTTTTCCGAAAGTTTTTTGTATCTTTGGCAATTCGATTTTGGGAACAGTCAAATATGAAAAATAAATGCGTAAACAGTTGAAAATAAATGAAAG
>JAIROC010000616.1 GCA_031257735.1 Bacteroidales bacterium
TCTGTTCGGAAATTTAATGCGTTGTACAGCGGTATTTATAGATTTATAAAACCTTTCTTGGCATTTGAAAAAGTGTTTTTCTTTGTTTTGAGAATCAGTCTTTTTGTTTTCAGAAACAGTCTTTTCGTTTTGAAAATCAGTCTTTTTGTTTTCAGAATCAGTCTTTTTATTTTCAGAAACAGCCTTTTCGTTTTGAGAATCAGTCTTTTCGTTTTCAGAAACAGCCTTTTCGTTTTTAGAAACAGTCTTTTCGTTTTCAGAAACAGCCTTTTCGTTTTTAGAAACAGTCTTTTCATTTTTAGAAACTCTCCAGCGATTTTTAGAAACAGTCTTTTCGTTTTTAGAAACTCTCCAGCGATTTTTAGAAGCGATTTTTTTCATTTTTAGAAGCTCTCCAGCGATTTTTAGAAGCGATTTTTTTTATTTTAGAAGCTCTCCAGCGATTTTTAGAAGCGATTTTTTTTATTTTAGAAACTCTCCAGCGATTTTTAGAAGCGATTTTTTTCGTTTTAGAAGCCTCAGAACATGGGACACAACTAGTTATGAATTATGAGTTATGAGTTATGAGTTAGGTTGACGCATTCAAATAATTTTTAATTTTTAGTTAGGCTGACGCAAACTAAAATAACTCATAACTCATAACTCATTTTTGTGTATTCGAGATATAATAAATTGGACAAAAAGTAGTTTAGACAAAAGAAGTACAAATACGAATTAATAAACAAATAACATGGACGTATTACGGACAGAAAAGATTTATAAAAAATATCGCAACCGTATGGTTGTAAATGATGTAAGTATACAGGTAGAGCAGGGAAAAATTGTTGGTCTCTTGGGTCCTAATGGAGCAGGAAAAACTACATCATTTTATACCATTGTCGGCTTAATAAAACCCTTGGAAGGGAAAGTATTCTATAATGATAAAGAGATTACTAAAATGCCTATGTATAAAAGAGCAAGATTAGGGATAGGTTATCTGGCTCAAGAAGCATCTATCTTCCGTAATATGACCGTTGAAGATAATATTCGTAGTGTATTACAGTTTACCAATCAAACAAAACGAGAACAAATAGAAAAACTTGAAAGTCTATTGGATGAATTTGGATTGCAAAAAATTAGAAAAAATAAAGGCATACAGTTATCAGGAGGCGAACGTAGAAGAACAGAAATTGCTCGCAGTTTGGCTACTAATCCTAAGTTTATCCTGCTTGACGAACCCTTTGCTGGCGTTGATCCGATAGCAGTAGAAGATATTCAATCCATTGTTCAGAAGTTAAAAGGAAAAAACATAGGCATTCTCATCACCGATCACAATGTAGACGAAACACTTGCTATCACTGACTATGCCTATATTCTGGTGAACGGAAATGTATTTTATGCCGGAACACCTGAAGAGTTAGCAAGTAATTCATCCGTTCGCAGCGTGTATTTGGGAGAAAAATTTACCTTGCGAAGATAAAAGAGTATTACAACGATGAAACGGATTATAAAGAAAACAGGAAAAATTCTTTTATGGATACTTACATCTATCATTGCTATTCTTGTTTTATGCGGTACTGTATTAACTGTTCCTGCGGTACAAACATCCCTTGCGCAAAAAGCCGCCAGCTTTTTGTCCGATAAATTACAGACAGAAGTGTCTATCGGAAAATTGCGTATAGATTTCAATTTAGGTATACACTTGGACGAGATACGACTAAATGACCTTTATGGAAATAATTTGATTTCCGCACAAAAAGGCAGTTTAAGTTTTCCGTCTTTTAATACGGAAACAGCTAATGTTGAAATTCGCAATATTGTTTTGGAAGGAGCGGATGTTACTTTGCGGAGATATATGTCGGATACAGTATTAAATTTGCAGTTCTTTATTGACTTTTTAAGACCCAAAGAAAAGAAAAGTACCATTATCGACTTGCAAAATGTACAACTGAAAAATAGTCGGTTTCAATTCAGAAATGATTCAACAGCAGGAATTGACAGAGCAGGCGTATGGAATTATTCCAATATGATTATTGAAAATATCAATATCAAATGTAAGCAAATACTGATTATTGGCGACAGTTTAAATTTATATATAGATCAATTATCTGCAAAGGAGCGGTCAGGATTTCAAATAGATGAATTTTCGGGACACATGGTGATATGTCGTAGTGGATTACATTGTTTGGAAACTAATCTTTTGACAAAAAATCTCTCAAAGTTCAATCTCGACTTTCGATTTGATTATACGGATTTTTCTGATTTCAAGGATTTCATGCATGCCATTGTTTTTAATACCGATTTATTTTATGGTCGCCTTAATTTAGCTGATTTGGTGTATTTTGTTCCTGCTTTTGAAGGCATGAATAATACAGTCAATATTACGGCGTCTGTAAAAGGACCTCTGTCTGACTTTAAAATTAAAGACCTTGCCCTGTCTTATGGACAAGCTACAGAAATAAAAGGAAATGTCAATTTGGCTGGATTGCCTGTTGCGAAAGAAATGTTGATTGATTTCAATATTGAGAAGCTGAAAACAAATATTATAGACTTTGTTTCATTTTCTTTGCCACAAAATAAACATATTCCACTTCCCGATATACTGAAAAAAATCAATCACGTAGAAGTACAGGGGCATTTTTTAGGATTATATAATAATTTTTTTGTTGATGCAAACATCGCTACAGACATGGGAAATATTTCCTGTGAGTTGATGTTGAATAATCGTTTTCCACTTCTTTCCTACGAGGGAAAATTGCAAACAATATCTTTGGCATTGGGAGACTTATTAAATAATAAAGATATAGGTAATATTACTATGCAGGGAAATGTGATGGGAGAAGGTTTTAATATGGATAATCTCAATCTGCAATTTAACAGTATGGTATCTGATATTACATTCCGGAATAATACAGTTAAGGATATTTCTATATCCGGCAGTTTTGTTTCAAAACTGTTTGAGGGAGAAATACATTGCAATGATGAAGATTTTAATTTGGATTTTGATGGATTGATTGACTTTAATCAACTACAAACATATTATGATTTTGAAGCAAATGTTCGTGCGCTCAATTTGAGTAAGTTTCAGCTTTTTCGTCCTGACTCGAATGTTATTTTGTCGGTTTGCATCAATACGGATATTACAGGAAAAGATATTGAACATCTTCAAGGAAAACTGATAATGGATAATATTGTCTATAAGGAACAGGATGTTTCTTACTTTCTTCCAAATTTTGCCCTGAACGTGGAACAGAAAGAATATCCGTCTAAAAATATCCATTTGAAATCGGATATACTGAATATAGATATGTCGGGTAATTTTAGTTATACACAAGCCTTTACTGCTGTTCAAGATAATTTGCATGTACAGTTGCCCAATGTAATTCCCCTTCCAAAACCTTTGGATACAACACAAGCGCTTTTTCCACAACAATTTGATTTATCGGTTGAGATTGTTAAATCTGTTCCCTTGTTGGAACATTTCATTCCTGTTATTCACATCGATGAGGGACTGTTAGTGAAATTGTCGATCAATCAATCCAAATCAATTAGTTATATTTCGGTAGAAGCGCCTCAATTGGATGTCAAGAATAAACATCGCCTAAATAATCTGGCAGTTGTAAATCAGAAGACAGCTAAGATATTTCATTTGGACATAAGTTGTAACTCTTACTTTACCAAATTGACAGATACTGTTTCCGACTTGCAGGAAATTGAAATTGGCGCTGTTATTTCCAATAATGTGATTGATTTTTTGGCAACGGCAACAGGAAATGATAAGAATAAACTGCATGATATTTTGATAGAAGGTGCAATTACATTTTTGGATATGAGTAATTTGGAAATGGAAATTATTCTAAACAATGGTTCTATTGACTGGGACGATGATATATTTTTATTTGACGCTTCCAATCATGTTTATTTGGCAAAGGACAGTATTTATATTCGCAATTTCGGATTACATTCTCAAAAAGGAAAGTCTATCACTGCGCAAAGCCGTTCCATAAATGACGAACAAGGAATTTATTTTAATTTCAATAAAATAGATTTGGGAATATTTAATGTTTTTCTCAATCAATACCAAATATCCTTAGAAGGCTCAACAACAGGAAAGGGTGGACTTGTTCGCAATGCTTATGGATATGCTATTGGTTCTGACTTTGAAGTGGATGATTTTCAATTCAACAATGTTGCTATGGGATATTTCCAAGGAAAGACTTTTTGGAATAATATTGAAAAGAAACTCTTTATACAGGCGCTTATCTTTGAAACGAAAAAAAACTTAAGTAATTCTCTTTTGGCAATCAATGGGCATTTTGATCCTCAAAATAAATACATAGACTTGACAGGAAAAATAGACAGTTTGAATATAAAAATACTGGAACCTTACTTGAAATCTTTTGCATCCAAAGTGGAAGGATATGGAACAGGAGAACTTACCTTTAAGGGACAAATAGCTAAACCTAAATTCGAAGGCAAGGTATTATTGAAAAACGCAACACTCGGAATTGAATTTTTACAGACTAATTACTTTATCGAAAGTGGAATAATCAAGTTTATTGATACAGGATTTATATTTGAAAACATTCCTTTCCATGACAGTTATCATGGCAGAGGTTACGTAAATGGGATAGTTACACATAATCGTTTGCGAGATTTTGGCGTTAATTTGAAGATTGACGCTACAAATTTATCCGTATTAAATACGACCTCAAAGAATAATAATCTCTTTTATGGAAAAGCTTTTGCGAGTGGCAATGCTATAATTTCAGGAGAAGTTAAAGATATTTTATCTATTGACGCCAATCTAACTACTAATGCATCAACCGATATTACGCTTTCTTTAGATTGGAATACAACTGCTACGGAAAGTAATTTTATCACTTTTGTAACGTCTCAAACCGTAGAAAAAAAAGACAGTCTGTTATTGCTAGATGCTAAAAATTCTGCCATGCAGGTAAATCTTAAAATAACGGCAACTCCTGATGCAACTGTTCGCGTATTATTAGACCCTTCCATCGGTGGAACAATTATCAGTAGAGGAAATAACAGTACGATAGACCTTATTCTTGATAAAAATAATGATATTTCTCTGTATGGTATTTATACAATTTCGAGTGGAGAGTTTGTTTTAGCATTTGGAGATATACTAACCCGCACATTTAAAATTGAAAATGGGGGATATATTTCATGGAATGGAAATCCTACGCAGGGAATGATGGGTGTGCGTGCTATACAGGCAACAAAGGTATCGATAGGTAATCTCTTTGAAACGGAAGAAAATACAAGACATAGACCCATATCTATAAACAACATATTATCTCTCAACGGACGATTATTAAATCCTGATTTTTCTTTTTCGTTTGATTTACCCGATGCCGATGAAATGACCAAAGCGCGAATCTATAATCTCTTTGATACAACCAATAGAGAAGAAATGGTTAGACAGGTAGTTAATGTATTATTGATGGGAACTTTCAGTGTAACAACAACAGGAGAAGGAAACAGTACTGTCAATAATAATCAATTAGGATATTCTATCAGCGAATTAGTTTCATCTCAATTAAATAAGTTGGTATCAAGTATTTCTCCGAATATTGATGTTCGTATGGGGTATTTACCAGGGAATACTGCGGAAGAAAATGAATACAGTGTGGATGTGGGAGGCAGTTTTTTTAATGATAAATTGACTGTCAGTACAAGTTTGGGTATCGTCGAACAGCAAGATGTGAATAATCGAGATCGTTTTTTGGGAGATATTACCGCAGAGTACAAACTAACTTCGGATGGTTCGTTACGGGTTAGAGCTTTCAATGTTACTAATCCACAAGACCTGTTAAATTCAACCTATTATTCTACTTATTCGCAAGGAATGGGATTTGCTTACTCAAAAGATTTTGACAAGTTCAAAGATTTGTTTGTGCGTAAATCCCGTAAGAAAAAGAAAAGTAAGATAATAGACGAGTAAACAAGAAAGCGCGAAAGAGGTTGTGTGAAAAGTAATAATCATTTTTGTTTTTCAATGAATTTCTTGCAATAATTGTTCTATGATTTTAGGATAATGAGCATATTCTAATTGATGTACTTTTTGGGCAACGTCTTCTGCGGTATCGGCGGGCGAGATGAAACATTTTTCTTGAAAGATAATATTTCCTTCATCATAATGTTGATTTACATAATGAATACTAATACCTGTATAGGCTTCCTGATTGGCAATTACAGCCTGATGTACATGCATTCCATACATTCCTTTTCCGCCGTATTTGGGTAACAAGGCAGGATGTATGTTAATGATTTTATTTGGAAAGGCATTTATCATACTTTCGGGAATAAGCCAAAGAAAACCTGCAAGAACAATTAAGTCTGTTTTATTTTTTTGCAGTATATCTATTAGTGTATTGTTTTCATAGATCATTTTTTTGTCAATATGTAATGCGTCAATGTTCAGATTTTTAGCACGCGTCATCACGTATGCGTTTGCATTATTACATACTATCAATCTAACGCATATATTTTTGGATTTGTCGCCAAAATATTCAACAATATTCTGAACAATAGTACCATTTCCCGAAGCAAAAAGAACAATATTTTTCATTGAGACTGTATTTTTAATCAGACGTGCAAAGATATATTTTTATATTGAATTATTAAGGAATATTTATGTATTTGTATTTCTTTTCCTGTTTACGATTGCTGGAATGATTTATTTAGTGTCTGTCTATAAAGTATAAAACGTAATCATCAACGCCGTCCAAACAACGGCGTCATTGCAAAAACGAATAGACGCCCAAGCTCGGGTTAAGAATAGCCCGTTAGGACTTACATATCAATAGAAGACGAATAGCCCCCAACAGAATAGACTCCGTACGGGGATTTAAATTCGGATATGTTTTTTTCTTTTATATTGCAAATCGTTATTATATCCTCTTTTGTTACCTTAAACTCAATTCTGTAAAATCTATCTACTCTAACCGAATGTATATCCTTTTTATTACCGGACAATAACTTATAATTTAGCGAGCTGTAAGTGAATAACTTTTCAATATTTGAAGCGCTTTTTAAAAATCCAATCACATTTCGATACTTTTCAATCACATTTTTTGGATAACAATTGTATCTATTATCCTTTGTTTTTCCTGTTAAAAATAAATGCAGGCATAGCCTGCTCGGAGCTAATGTATGATGATATCCAATCAACTCAGTTGAACATCAGTTTGCTGATTTTTTTAGTTATAATCTTTCCGCTTGTATGTATTTTCAGTATATAAATACCTGCAGATAAATTAGACATATTTATATGCACACAATCATTTCCATGGTATGGTAAAGAAAATAATGTTCTTCCCGTAACATCCATAATTTCTATGTGAAAAATATTTTCTGGATAATATGCCTTGACGGTAAGTATGGACTGCACAGGATTAGGGTAAACTGTCAGTATTTTATCGTCATTGAGCGTGGATGCTTCCATGATACGGTAGGCAGTCCAATAGTCGGGTATTCCATATCCTGTCAGCGTATCTGGGGCGAACGGATGATTACAGCTTTGAAAAATTGCCTGAATAATTTCATGACTTGTCTTTTGGGGATACGCCTGACGTAAACAGGCAACCAATCCCGCATTGACAGGAGCAGAAAAAGAAGTGCCACTGCCCATAGCTATATCTCCATTAGATTGTTGTAGAAATGTATCCCATCCTACCGATGCAATATTGGGTTTTACCTTCTTGAACAATGAACTTCCCCGTGAACTGAAAGAAGCAACTTGACCATTGCTATTAACCGCCGCTACACATAATGTATTATATCCGTTTCCGGGTATATTAATATATTTCCATGACTTTGCGCCTTCATTCCCAGCAGAGGAAGAAACAACCGCACCTTTCTCGGTAGAGAGAGAAAGCGCAATGGAAGCAACACTATGTAACTCATCCAAGTCCAGAAAAGTATGACTTGTGGTTGTATCATCAAACCTGGAATACCCTAATGAAATATTTATCACGTCAGCGCCTATGCTGTCAGCACATTCTAAACCTTCCACCATAAAGTACTCTTCCCTGATTTGCTCGTATGAAACCGCTTCTGTCTTTATAATTACATATTGAGCTTTTGGCGCAGTACCTACAGCTGTGTAAGCCATATTGCTTGCCATCGTAGACAGTACGTACATCCCGTGACTATTATTGGAAAACATATTATATCCCTCTTCTACAAAATCATAGTACCCAAGTAAACGATTTTCTGCATGCAAATTATCAAAGGCAGGTAGCGTATAAATACCTGAATAACCACAATCCAAAATAGCTATCAACATACCATCTCCTTTGTATCCTGCATGATGTAATAGATGTCCGTTATGTCTTTTGATTTGTGAAAACATCAATCCGTACCATGCCGTATCAACCATTTCATCATTGTTTATGGTAGGGACATTAGGCGTGTTAGGAACAACTTCCGTAAAAATCTTCCCTTGAACCAATGCACTGTAATCAATCAAATGTAATGCCGATACCTGTTTTACAAACGATACCTGTTGTATCTTATCCATTAAAGAAGTATCGCAGGAAACGACAATATAATTCAACCATTTGGATTTAGTGATAAGTTCTACATCCGTATCCAAACATAAGATACTGTCTATATAAAAGCTATCAATGGGGTAATCTTCCTCTTTAATTGGAATACGATACCGTTGTCGCCTCTCTAAAGCTCGCTGTGATAAAAAAGATGAGGGCTGACAATTATTCATACGTGGCTTGTCCGTAAAGACAATAACATATTCGGCTACCGTCTGCGTTACAGCTTCCTGAAGCAGTAGAAAAAAAAAGAACACTATCCCCATTTTCTTTAAATGGAACATCTTATTGTTGTTGGAAATTAAACTTCAAAGCATCCAACATGTTTTCGAAATAATGAAAGTTAAGTCCCTTTATATATTCCTGTTCAATATCGTTAATATCATTTTGATTGGCTTTAGGTAAGACAATGGTCGTGATATTGGCACGTTTAGCAGCAAGTATTTTTTCTTTAATACCACCGACAGGGGTTATTTTTCCGCGAAGCGTAATTTCTCCTGTCATTGCCAGATTCTGGCGGATATGTTTTTTAGTAAATGTAGATAATAAAGCCGTCAAAAGGGTAATACCTGCAGAGGGACCATCTTTGGGCGTAGCTCCTTCGGGAATATGAATATATACGTCCTTGTTTTGAATATCATTGATATTTAATTCAAAGTCGCTTGCATGGATTTTCAAATATTCGTATGCAATTGTAGCCGATTCTTTCATTACATCTCCCAAATTACCTGTCAGCACAAGATTACCTTTTCCTTCGGATACGGCAGTCTCAACAAAAAGCACTTCTCCGCCTACAGGTGTCCATGCCAAACCAATTGCAACGCCTATTGTATTCTCTTTTAGTTCATTTTCGCGTTTATAGAGCGGGATACCCAATACGGTAGCTAAATCTTCTACCTTGATTTCGACAGAGACTACATCGTTATTGACAAGTTGAAAAGCTCTGTGTCGAATTAATTTGGCGATTTGTTTTTCTAAAATACGTACACCTGCTTCCCGCGTATAATCTGTAATGATACTTTGAATAATATCATCCGAAAAGGTAATATCATTTTCTTTGAGTCCGTGTTCTGTAATTTGGCGAGGAATAAGATGTCTTTTTGCGATATTTACTTTTTCTTCTATCAAGTAACTGCTCAACTCAATAACTTCCATTCTGTCAATTAAGGCGGGATGAACAGTATTTAAGGTATTGGCAGTTGCAATAAACATAACATGAGACAAGTCGAAAGTAGTTTCTAGATAATTATCATAGAAAGTAGTATTTTGTTCAGGGTCTAAAACTTCCAGCATGGCAGCGGAAGGATCTCCTTGCACATTCATTCCTGAAAGTTTATCAATTTCATCCAAAACAAAAACAGGATTGGCAGAAGTTGCTTTTCGTATACTTTGAATAATACGTCCGGGCATAGCTCCGATATATGTTTTTCTATGACCTCTAATTTCCGACTCGTCCCGTACACCTCCCAAAGACATTCTAATATATTGACGGTTCATTGCTCTAGCAATAGATTTTCCCAAAGAAGTTTTTCCTACTCCGGGAGGTCCTACAAAACACAATATAGGTGATTTCATGTCGCCTTTCAGTTTCAGTACTGCCAAATATTCCACAATACGTTCCTTGATTTTTTCCAATCCGAAATGATCTTCATTCAGTATCTGCTGTACGGTTTTTAAATCCATGTTATCTTTTGTATACTCATTCCAAGGAAGGTCTACCATCAAATCCAGATAATTGAGTTGGGTAGTGAAATCAGGAGACATTTGATGCATTCGTTGCAGTTTTTGCAATTCTTTTTCAAAGTAGGTTTGTGTTTTCTCGTCCCACAGTTTTTTGTCAGCTTTGGCTTTTAAGTCGGCAACGGTTTGATCAATACCTGTATTTCCCAATTCATCCTGAATGGTTTTCATTTGTTGATTCAGAAAAAATTCTTTTTGTTGTTTATCAATTTCAACCTTTGTTTTTTGTTGGATGTCCATTTTGAGTTGAGCCATTTGCAACGCTTTAGTTTCTTCTGTCAGAATAGCCATTGCACGTTCTATCACATCAGGAATTTCCAATATTCGTTGTTTCTCTTCCGTAGAAGAAGGAAGATTGGAAATAATGAAATTCATGAAAAATATACGGTTATTCATATTTTTCAAAGCGAATAAAACTTCGTCCGAAAATGAAGAATAAGCCAACTTGATGTATTTGGAAGTAATATCCATCAAAGAGGAAATGATAGCCTTAAATTCTTTGGATTTCAATTTTCTTTTATCAAAATCATTGGTAGGATATGGTTCTGGGATTGTTTGTATGTAAGGAGTTTCCGTATCAATATGCGATACTTTGAATGGTTTTAATCCCTGCACGACTACTGTTTTCATTCCATCGGGCATATCAAACATTTTGATAATACGGGAAAGTGTTCCTACTTTATACAAGTCTGCGCCGGTAGGATCTTCAATTGTTTCGTTTAATTGAGCAACAATGCCAATCAATTCATTTTTCTTGTATGCTTTTTCAACCAGCATAATTGATTTTTTACGTCCTACTGTGATAGGCATTACAATTCCGGGAAACATTACCGTATTGCGTAGAGGTAAGACAGGTAAATGAGTAGGTAAACTTTCCGAATACATATCTTCAGCTTCCTCTTCTGTTTGCAGCGGGATTATACCTGCGTCTCCGTTTTCTTGTAAAATATCCTGAATAGGTTCTTCTCCTGTTATAAATTTTATTTTCTTTGCCATTTATTTTTTTCCTTTTTTCAATAAAGTTTAATCAATGAATTGTATGTAAATATAAATTAATAGTTATCTATTTTTCTAAATTCTTCTGTCAGATTGTGTACGGAATACAGTATTTGACTGTCCATATCTGTAAATATTCTGTTTCTTCGTTCATAGACGCGTTTTGCCACATCAATGGCGGCGTCAAGTTTGTAATCCTGAATAGGAGTTGTTCCACCTCCCCAATGAAAGGATGGATAAAAATTACGCTGATAACCTGCTCCAAATACATTAGCAAATACGCCAACAACAGTTCCCGTATTGAGCATAACATTAATTCCTGTTTTGGAATGGTCGCCCATAATCAAACCACAAAACTGTAGATTTGTTCGTTGAAAGTTTTTTGTTTTATAGTTCCATAAACGAACTATATCATAATTATTTTTCAAATTAGATGTATTTGTTCCTGCGCCAAGATTGCACCATTCGCCCAGCACAGAATTACCCAAATATCCGTCATGGGCTTTGTTAGAGTATCCTAAAATAACAGCATTATTCACTTCTCCACCTATTTTGGAGAAGGGTCCTATGGTTGTTCCTCCGTATATTTTTGCACCCATCTTTATTTGAGCGGACTCGCAGACGGCGATACTGCCCCGAAGAAGACCGCCTTCCATTATTTCTGCATTTTTTCCTATGTATACTTTGGCATCTTTCGCATTAATGATAGCATATTCTATTTTTGCCCCTTCTTCTAAAAATACATTTTCGGGAGCTATGATGCGATTGGTTTCACTGACAGGCTGTGATTGACGATTTTGAGTAATCAGATAAAAATCAGAAAATAATTCCTGTTCATTTTTTGAGAAGATGTCCCACAGGTATTCTATTGCTGTATATTCTCCATCAAATTCAATAATATTTTTACCGCAATAGTTCTCAAAATCGGCAGGAAATTCTGCCGTATAATGTGCAATGACAGTATCTTTTTGTTTTAAAGTATCTCCCAGAGACATTTTTTGTATTGTTTCTACGAGCTTGGGGGTTGGGCATACGGATGCCGAGACAAAAAGAATATTTTCTTTTGCCAATACAGGATACTTTTGCGACAAATATGCCTGCGTATAGGTTGATGTTGTACAACCCAATCTTTTTTCCCATTTCTCCCTAATTGTCAGTATACCCACACGAATATCAGCTTGTGGACGCGTAAAGGTTAGTGGTAATAAATCTCCTCTATGTTTATTATCAAATAATATTACATTCATGCTTAAAAAATAAGAGCGCAAAAGTAGTATTTTTTACTAAACGATTTAGCCCTTTTGTTGTATAACAATAATTATCCATGTATGTTCATTTTGTATTTCCTAATGAAAATAATTTATTGCTGTTGTTATTAATATTGTATAGAAACTTGGTTCATAAAAACTTTAAATACCATACCTGATATGAAATTTTTCAAATCCGAAAAAACTTGACAAGAGTTTTCAAATCAATTTTTATTTCTGTCAGATATTAAATTTACATTTGAGTACTTATAACGTGTCTCGATAAATTATGTTGTATACTGTCCGTTTATTTATTTCTTTATATACCTTTTTTTCTGACGCAGGAGGTTTATTTCTTTTATGTCATAGTAAGGAAAGATGATATGTTGGGCATTCTAACCGTGGGAAAGTAAATGAGTTATGGGTTATGAATTATGGGTTATGAATTATGAGTTGTCAAACTAAAATAACTCATATTTGCGATTGTGCAACGCAGGAAGGATGGGAAAAGGGGCTATTATTTTTTTTATTTTCATCATGAAGGTATCAAATGGAAAAATCCCCGAGGCTTGAAAAATGATTTTTGATGTCTTCGGGAACTTCCGAAAAGTATAGTAGAGAAAGAGAGGTTGAATAATTAGTGTCTGTCTATAAAGTCAGAAACAGCAATCAATACGCCGTCATTGCGAAGGAGGCACGACTGAAGCAATCCCTACCCAAAGAACGCATTGATTGTTAGGGATTACCACGTCGCTGCGCTCCTCGCAATGACGGTGTTGGGGAACTATTCATTCTATTCATTCCACGTTGTCGGATGGGGATTAGCTCCGTTGCTCTTACGGGTGCGGGGCAAGCCCGCAATGATGGCGTTGTTTGGACGGCGTTGATGATTACTTTTTTGTACATTATAGTCAGACACTAATTAAAATGGACGAAAGGATGAGTAAACAAGTGAACAAAAAATCGTCTACCTGTTTACCTGTCCACCAATTCATAATTAAATAGTATCTTTGCAGAACTATGAGTATATATATATTAGCGATAGAGACTTCATGTGATGATACTTCGGCAGCAGTATTAAAGGACAGAATATTATTATCCAACATTATTGCCAATCAGGATATTCATTCGCAATATGGAGGAGTAGTTCCTGAATTAGCGTCGCGGGCGCATCTGCAAAATATCATTCCTGTTATCCATGCCGCCCTCAAACAGGCAGCTGTAGACAAAAAACAATTATCAGCGCTTGCTTTTACTAGAGGTCCCGGATTATTAGGTTCTCTGCTTGTAGGCGTGTCGTTTGCTAAGGCATACGCTTATGCTTTAGATATTCCTTTGATAGAAGTAGATCATCTGCAAGGACATATTTTATCGCATTTTATCCATAAAGCAACTCCTGTGCCGAAATTTCCTTTTTTGTGTTTGTGTGTTTCAGGTGGACATACGCAAATCATGAAAGTAAATGACTATTTTGAGATGGAAATCATTGGAAATACAATGGATGATGCAGCAGGGGAAGCCTTCGACAAAGTTGCTAAAATCTTAGGTTTTCCTTATCCCGGCGGACCTGTCGTCGATAATTTGGCAAAAGCTGGAAATCCTGATGCTTTTACGTTCAGCGAAGCAAATATTGACCGTTATGATTATAGTTTCAGTGGATTGAAAACATCTTTCCTGTACTTTCTACGGGATAAACTCAAAGAAAATCCAGCATTTATAGAAGAAAATAAAAATGACCTTTGTGCTTCTATCCAAAAATCCATCATTCATTCTTTGACGAAAAAATTAATAAAAGCTGCTCTCGACTTTAAAATCAAAGAAATTGCCATCGCAGGAGGCGTCTCGGCTAATTCAGGATTACAAAAAGAATTATTATCATTAGCCTGTCAGTACGGATGGACAATCCATATACCTTCTTTGCCGTTCAGTACCGATAATGCCGCCATGATTGGTATTGCCGGGTACTTTAAATATATTCAAAATAAATTCACCGATATTTCTTCTGTTCCCTATACCCGCCAAAATCTTTAAAAGTACGAAGGCGCGAAAGAGACTGTGTGAAAAGTATTTTCGTAACAACAGAGATCGTCATTGCGAGTAATCGTTTTGATTCTCAAAAGCACAAATGCAATGACGGCGTTGTTTGGACACTTTTGTGTGTTTTCACACAGCCTCTTTCGT
>JAIROC010000620.1 GCA_031257735.1 Bacteroidales bacterium
CCTAATTGATTTACGATTACCTCGTAAATTTTTCTTCCCAAACCTGTACTTTCATCATTCGGAACATTTTTCGCTTTTTTGTTTTTACGCAGCCAAAGAATAATCTCGTCTGCTCCAATTGTAATTTTACTCATAGCTATTTTTATTACTTTTTTATTACTTTTATTATTTATTTCTAATTGTTTTTTCTCTAATTAAATCGTGTTCATCTGATAAATTATTTGACATTGATTTCAGTTTTCAAAAGCTGTTATCTTTTTTCACACACCTGACGTTCGCCATGTAAGTAAATTTATTATCAAACATTTTTGCTTTACTGCTGCTAAACCCAAGATAAAAAGGCTCATTATCGCCATAAGACGAAGTCCAATAAAACCCGCTTCCCCCTGCATGTTCAATGTATTCGTCATTAGAATAACCGCTTGCAGGCAGGAAAACCGTCTTTTCTCCGCTCCCGAAAAGCTGACCTTTTATGCCGGAAACAGTTTTCCATGAATAACCTGTATTTATCAATCTTTGAAACTCTTCTTTTGTTGGCAATCGCCACCCTTGCGGACAAACTTCCTTTGCTTCTTCCAAAGTATAATAATTACCATACTCATAACAAT
Source organism: Bacteroidales bacterium (assembly GCA_031257735.1). Taxonomy (GTDB): domain Bacteria; phylum Bacteroidota; class Bacteroidia; order Bacteroidales; family WCHB1-69; genus JAIROC01. The sequence continues at coordinate 609 of JAIROC010000620.1, forward strand.
AATTTGCTCCCGTATTGCTTGTATTCCAAGTTATATTATTTATTGTTACCTCTTTGTCAAAGATTTCAACATCTTCAAAACGTATCCAGCCTTTGGTTGTACGATTAGTAACAGGGTGTAGAAATTCTACATAACCAAAATCGCTGTTTATATCCAAAAATTCTACAATATCTTCAACAACCAAATAGGCTTCTTTTTTACTGCTTTCATTGGGTTGATTATAAAAATACGCTCTATCTTCTGTTACTCTTACATAGTCTCCTGATTGAAATTGAGTATATGATTCATTAGTAACATAATAATTATCCGATTCTGTTACCTCTTCTTCATAATAATTATCCGATTCCGTTACCTCTTCTTCATAATAATTATCCGATTTTTCCGTATAGCTTTCATATAATTCTACTACCGGCGAATTATTATTCTTTGCAGTATTGGCATTTTTGGAGGGCAAAAACGAAAGTAAAGCGCCGATACTTCCAATAAGAAGTAAGAATACTACAAGATAAAACATTGAAAGTAAAAATCCCGCTATCGCAAATCCTCTGGGAGACTTAAACAATCCTACAAACGAAAAGAGAAGTCCCAATACCCACAAAAACCATCCAAAAAATGGTATCCATCCAAAAAATAAGGCTACTAATGACACTACAAAACCCGCTACTCCAATACCATTACTTTTTTCCTCTGACATAAATATTATTTTTAATGTTTATTTGATTATACCCTATACCTGTAAGGATAGGGATGTTATTATTTAAAATTTCTGTGATAGTCCATAAGCAAGAACCCTTTGTAGCTGACGTTAGGCTTTGGGGCATTGCTTTTTTTGCTATGCAAAGGCAAAATACTGCTGGTGAAAATACAATTGTTCTTTTCATCTTCTTATTATTTACTCTTATCTACTTCTATAAATTCTTCATTGATAAATACAAAAAGTTTTTCATACTATCATTTTGAGATAATGTATTTACAGAAGCAGTTACCAAATTTTTAAATCTTGACATGAGAAAAAATTTCATGGAAATTTATTTTTTAGAATGTAAATCAATATAAATCGTAAGCAATTCAATTCCCAACCGTATCAGTTTCAATAATTGAACAGTAAACACTATTAGTACTGCGATTAAAAGAATATCAATTATTTTCGTTAGTATTTCTATTGATTGAAAGTTGAAACTAAGTGAATGTACTTCAATATTCAAAAAATTCACATCAATGATTTTACTCATAGAGGCAAGAATTACCGTCAATACAAAAGGCAGTTTGATTTTTCCTACGATTTTATTTGTCTGTTTGGTAGTTTCGTTAAAACTTTTTTTCTTGACATCCTCAATTTTATCTTGCGAAAGAATACTATGCCAAAACGCTGTATCATTAATGGACTGATAAGGAGCAACGAATTGCTCGTCATATTTACTCCAAACCCTTGAATTCATTTCCTTTTCTTTTCCGGAGTCAATTTCTGTTGGTTTTTCCTTTGGATCACTGTAATCTCTGATTTTATAACTGCCCTTTGATACAGACAGGTGATAAAATTTGTTGGTAACCTTGTCTTTTATTATAAATCTTTTAGCCATAATATAAAATGTTTTATTTTGTAAATACCTGTTAATATATCCTTTGATTTTTCAAGCAGAGTTTTCCCCCTTGATAGCACATTACGTCAAACTGAAATCTACTCATTTTTTAATTTTTAATTTTTATTCCGAGCGCTTCTAACAGTTGCGGTTTCTCGTAGAAAGCAATACGAGCAATAGCGCGGAAGTCGCTGTACCAGTTACATAGTTCGTCGAAGGCTTTATCTCGTTCAACGGTAGACTGTTGAGCTTCTCCTTTTTCGGCTAATTTGCGACTGTGTAAGGCTTCTACTTCTTTTACTCCGTCATATTCTTTTTGCAATCGTTCGTATGTATATCCGTAACGTTGCAATCTTTCAATAGCAGCAGGGGTATCTAAGATGTTACTGTAAAATATATTTGCATCATTTAACCATCCCGATAAACTCTGTCGTCTTTTACCTGTAGCCTTAAATCTTTTCAGCATATCAAGTTCGTCTTTAAAAACAACTCTTACTATTTTCAGTATTATCATATATGTAGAATACGATATATCCCACTGCTTGTTTACAAGTTCATTAGCAGCATATTTGTCTCCATAATCCTCAACCTGTGTTGATGTCAAATGTTTTACATTTTCCAGCAGAATTTCTGCTTTTCTAATTTCATCGGGTGGATAACCGTGTGCCATCAATATATCTATTATCTCCTGCGAACTCGACGCCCCTTTAATACCCTCTTCTATACTATGTATTTTCTTTGCAATACTTCTTTTTATTTTCCTCATTTTTTATTTAATTTTTTATTGTTACTAAAATTTATTTACTTATTTATTTTTACTTCCTGTTGATGTTTTCGTTATTGGCAACCATGACGCATAGAGACCGCAATCTTTTTAGAAAAATCATAAAACAATATTTTTCCAATATATTGCAAAAAGTCTCCGACATGGTATTTTGTAATGTTTCTGTAGTGTTTTGTAGTTCCCTTATGGCGTTCTGTGATTCCCCCGTGGTATTCTGTGACTCCCCCATGGTGTTCTGTCGTTCCCCCGTGGTATTCTGTGATTCCCCCGTAGTGTTCTGTAACTCCCCCGTGGTATTCTGTGATTCCCCCGTGGTATTCTGTCGTTCCCCTGTGGTGTTCTGTCGTTCCCCCATGGTGTTCTGTGATTCCCCCGTGGTATTCTGTGACTCCCCTATGGTGTTCTGTAATGCCCCCGTATAGTCGAAAGGCATTGTCGTGTGGTTGATTGCCTCTGTAGCGATATACAAGCATTTTTTGATGGCAAAAAATATGATATTTGCTGTCCATAGCGTGCAAGTATACAGAAGATAATACCTGTCCCTTATTCTCATATACAGTGGACAAACAAACAAGTGGACAGGAAAAGATATGGACGAGTAAGTATGATTTACCTTTTGTTCTTTCGTCCCTCTGACCTTGATTACTTTTCGTCTTTCGTTCTCCGCTATATGTAAAATCACGTCTACCCGCACTTGTGCAGCATACGTAACTAATTGATTCCTGTGTGTGTGTGTGTGTGTGTGTGTGTGTGTGTGTGTGTGTGTGTGTGTGTGTGTGTGTGTGTGTGTGTGTGTGTGTGTGTGTGTGTGTGTGTGTGTGTGTGTGT
>JAIROC010000059.1 GCA_031257735.1 Bacteroidales bacterium
AGGTCAAAACAAGAAAAAAAAATAATGTGTTTTGTATTAAAAAAAATAGTATCTTTGCACGCTCAAAATAAAAGCCGATTTATTATCCATGAACAGAGAAGGTGAAATATCTGTTTGTAAAAGAAAGTGATTAATTAGTAAGTTATTAAAAGAAAAAAATGAACACATTAAGTTATAAAACCATATCAGCAAATAAAGCTACAGTAAACAAAGAATGGTTGCTTATCGATGCTGAAGGAGAAATTTTAGGACGTTTGGCTTCCGTAACAGCAAAACTTTTACGGGGAAAACACAAAACTAATTATACCCCACACGTGGATTGTGGAGATAATGTTGTAATTATTAATGCGGATAAAATTCGCTTAACAGGAAATAAATTGACAGATAAACAATATGTACGTCATACAGGATACCCCGGCGGACAACGTTTTACAACACCGAAAGAACTGTTTAAGAAAAAACCTATCTTCATTATTGAACATGCAGTAAAAGGAATGCTGCCTAAAAATAAATTAGGAAGCGCATTATATCGTAATCTGTATGTTTATGCAGGAACAACTCATAAACAAGAAGCTCAACAACCGAGATTAATAAATATTAAAGATATTAAATAAGAATATGGCAGTGATAAATACATCAGGAAGAAGGAAAACAGCCGTTGCTCGTATATACATGACTGCAGGAAATGGCACAATTACAGTAAATGGACGTGATTATAAAGAATATTTTCCAACAGGAACGCTACAGTATATCGTAGTACAGTCATTAAACATCGCTAATGTAGCAGATAAATACGACATCAAAGTAAATTTGAATGGAGGCGGCATCGCAGGACAAGCAGAAGCATTACGTCTCGCAATATCAAAAGCTTTATGCGAAATAGATATTGAAAATCGTCCGCTTCTAAAAGTCCAAGGATTATTACGTAGAGACCCACGTATGGTTGAACGTAAAAAACCGGGACGACCCAAGGCAAGAAAACGTTTCCAATTTAGTAAACGTTAATTTTATAATGGATTACCAAGCATTATTAAAAAGATGTTTAGTATCTAAATCACATAGACTTTCATCATGATGAAACTACTGTGTGATTGAGTTAAATAAAAAAAGAATGTAAACATTTAAAAATATAAATAGAAAAATGTCAAGTGTAAATTTTAATGAATTATTAGATGCAGGCGCCCACTTCGGACACCTGAAAAGAAAATGGAACCCCAATATGGCGCCCTATATCTTTATGGAGAAAAATGGTATTCATATTATTGATCTTCATAAAACAGTGGCGAAAATAGATGAAGCTTCATCCGCAATAAAACATATAGCCCGTGCTGGTCAGAAAATTATGTTTGTTGCTACAAAAAAACAGGCAAAGGAAATTGTAGCAGAATATGTACAACAGGTAAATATGCCATACGTTACCGAACGTTGGCCTGGAGGAATGCTTACTAATTTTACTACCATACTTAAAGCCGTAAAAAAAATGGATACCATTGATGCATTGATAGCCAGCCCTCAATGGAATAATATCTCTAAACGTGAACGTCTCCAAGTACAACGAGAACGCGTCAAATTAGAGAAAAACTTGGGGTCTATCTCCAATATGAAAAGATTACCGTCTGCTCTTTTTGTTGTGGATATTATGAAAGAACATATTGCTGTAGCCGAAGCACGGAAATTAAACATTCCGATTTTTGCTATTGTCGATACTAATTCTGACCCTAACCTTGTGGATTTCGCTATCCCTGCTAATGACGATGCTTCTAAATCTATTGCTATTATCGTGAAAACAATGTGCGATGCTATTCAAGAAGGATTGAATGAAAAAGCGCTCTCGACAGATAAAGATAAAAAACAGGAAGATGATGCCGAAGACGTGGAAGTAACAGAAACAAAAAGTACAGACGAAGATGATGATAAATCTGCAAAAACAAGTGATGGTCGTCGTAGACGTATCGGAAATAATCCAAATGAAAATCGTTCCCGTCGTCCCTTCAAGAAAAAATAATTATTCTAACTTTTAAAATATAAAATAAAAATGGCAATAACAGCTGCTGAAGTAAATAAACTAAGACAGATAACAGGTTCCGGTATTATGGATTGCAAAAATGCTCTGATGGAAGCTGATGGCGATATAGAGAAAGCCATAGACGTTTTGCGAAAAAAAGGACAAAAAGTTGCTGCAAAACGCGCTGACCGTAACGCTAATGAAGGCTATGTAATCGCTAAAACAAATCAAGATAATACATACGGAGTTGTATTAATGCTTAATTGCGAAACAGACTTCGTAGGAAAAACATCCGATTTTATCGAATGTGCAGAGTCTATCATTGACTTTGCTGTAGCAAATAAAATTAATAACCTGCAACAACTTTTAAATTCCAAATTGCCCTCAAATCGTACCGTCGAAGAATTATTGGTCGATATAACAGGAAAAACAGGAGAAAAAATTGAATTGAATCAATTTGAGGTGATTGAAAAGCCTTTTGTCGCTGTTTACAATCACAATGGAAACAGATTGGCTACACTTGTTGGCTTTAATAAGAAAACACCAAGTTTAGACGTCGCAGGACACGAAATTGCAATGCAAATAGCTGCAATGAACCCTATTAGCATTGATGAAAAAGATGTTCCCCAAAATGTTATCGACAGAGAATTAGACATTGCGCGTGAACAAATTCGTAACGAAGGAAAACCTGAAAATATGGTTGATAAAATTGCTCAAGGTAAATTGAACAAGTTCTTTAAAGAAAGTACCTTAATCAATCAGGATTTTATCCGTGACCAAAAGAAAACAGTTGGTCAATACCTTAAAGAAGTCAATGCCGAGTTAATGGTAGAAAAATTTTACCGTTTACAGCTGGGCGAGTAGTTTTATAAAAAGAAATAAGAAGTTTTTTTTTCTGAAAGAGGGTCTCGTGTAGCCCTCTTTCTTTTTATATGCTGACGTAATACAGATGTAATCTTTTTTTAAAGAAAATACAATATCGAACAACTATCTTTGTTCATATTAATAATACGCAAAAAATGGATAAGAGAACAAAAATTGTAGCAACCATCTCCGAAAAAACAGGTACTCCCGACTATCTGTTCCAACTATTTGAAGCAGGCGTCAATGTGGTACGTCTTAATAGCGCCCATCAAAGTTTGGAAACAGCCGTAGAGGTAATCAAAAATATTCGCAATATAAATTCCTGTATTGCTATTCTCATTGATACCAAAGGTCCTGAAGTTAGAACCTCCTCTAACGGAACATCATTGTTCGTTAAAACAGGAGACATCATTAAAATAAAAGGTAATCCCGACGGAGAAACCCATAAAGATATTTTATATGTAACGTATAGCCATTTCCATGACGATCTTTCTGTGGGAGATGTCATCCTAATTGACGATGGAGATATTTCTATGACCGTAACAGAAAAAGATGACCAATATCTGTACTGTAAAATAGAAAATGATGGCGAAATTAAAAATAGAAAAGGAGTTAATGTTCCTAATGTTAAATTACATTTGCCTGTCATATCGGAAAAAGATAAAGTCTTTATTGATTTTGCTATAGAAAATGAATTGGATTATATCGCCCATAGTTTTGTGCAACATGAAGATGATGTTCACGAAATACGAAAAATACTTCAGAAAAAAAACAGTAACATTAAAATCATTTCAAAAATTGAAAATCAAATCGGCGTAGATAATATTGCAGGCATTATTGAAGCATCAGACGGGATTATGGTTGCCAGAGGTGATTTGGGAATAGAAATTGCCGCCGAAAAAATACCCGTCATTCAAAGAAAATTAATCAAGAGTTGCATAAAAGGCAATAAAATGGTTATCATCGCTACGCAAATGTTGCATTCCATGATTACAAATCCACGCCCTACAAGAGCAGAAGTAAATGATGTAGCTACAGCAGTCTACGAAAAAGCCGACGCCTTAATGCTATCGGGAGAAACAGCAACAGGTAACTATCCCATACAGTCGGTAAACATGATGACGAAAATTATTAAAGAAATTGAACTCGCAACAGAAAAATATTATCCTAATCCGCAACCTATCCAAAATAATATTTTATCTGTACTGTCCCATTCTGCTGTGTTGGCGTGTAATACCTTGCCCATAAAGGCTATCATTGTCGATACTTTGACGGGAAGAACTGCGCGATTTTTATCCGCTTATCGTGGAAAAATACCTGTCTATGCTTTCTGTTACAACGAATATGCCATGCGTCAGTTGGCTTTGACTTACGGTGTAAAAGCATTTATGATGGAAATGTCCCATTCAAGAGATAATTTTCTTAGACGGACAATCCAATTTCTAATCAAACAGAAAATGCTTACCCATACAGATAATGTAGTGGTCATGGGTGGGTCGTTTGGGATGGCAAACGGAGCAAGTTTTATGGAAATATCTACAGCGCAAAATCTGCTGGATTATCCCGTGTAAAAAAAAAACGATTGCTTGCTGTCATTTGTCTGATGCAGAATCCGCTTTCGTCTGAATCAGACCCGAAGCGAAGCGGAGAACACCGTAGGTGATTATGAGTTATGAGTTATGAGTTAGGCTGACGCAAACAAAAATAACTCATAATTCATAATTAGTGTTTGTCCGGAAACTATCAAACGTTTCGTATATTCGTCATTATGAGTTGATACACTTTGAAAACAGGCAGGATCGACATGTTGAATAATTACGCTTTCATAATGTCATTTTGTCCATTATGAAATAGAATTAAAGAATGTTGCTTTTACAATGGCTGAAAGCCATAAATCATTAGCACAGTGGCAACGCCCTGTGAAATGAATGATGCCCCTCTCTCTCAAGCCCTGAAAGGGCGAAATCCATTTTTCCAAAATATCATTTCATTATATAATTGATTATGCCCTTTCAGGGCTTAGTTTTTAGGAAATTACGTTACACAGGGCGTTGCCCTGTGCTATTGATTGCGGGCTTTCAGCCCTTTACCGTTATTCTTTGATTACAATTATACATTGAAGAAATGAATTTATGAGTTTTCGGACAGACACTATATATAGAGTCTGTCTATAAAGTACAAAAAAAAGAGCCTGCAATGACGCCTCAGACAATAAGGAATAACTGTTTTTTTGTACGGGTAACAGCGGTATAAAGCCATCGGTAATAATCATCGCTTATGGTGTTTTTTGTAACATATCCCTGATAAACAAAAACAATATCCCATTGACCTCCCTGTGTTTTATGACAGGTTTGAGCGTATGCAAATTTCACCTGTAAAGCGTTCAGGTAAGGGTCTTTTTTTATTTCCGCAAATCGTTTTTTCCGAGCATGAATATGTTCATAATCCCGACAAACTTCATGATATAGTTGATTTCTATTGTCACTTGTCATAGCAGCGCCTTCCACATAAAGCGCATCTAAAATCAGTTTTACTTCAATATCATCCATTTCATAGTCAGGCAAACGTACCTTCACATCCGCAAAGTGAAATCCATAACGTTCTTCCGTATTAAAAACACGTACAATTTCCATCATGTCCCCATTGGCTATAAATTTGGTTTCCGTATTTTTAGACAACCAAAAATAATTATTTTTCAGGTTTATCACACTGTCGCCTCTTTCTAATTCAGTGTCTCTGTAAAGTATTCTGTTACGGACAGTCTGATTTAAGATGTTGGCTTGTTTATTCGTTCGGGTAACAACAACGACATTCTCGACATCGTATTTTTGATAAGCCCATTCCAATTTTTCCAATAAATCATTTGCCGATACCGTCTCTATATCATCAAAGTTGTTTAAAACAAATTGGTATTCAATGTCAGATTGCTTTCCCAATAAAGCGCGTATCTTTGTAGCATTATAGAGTACGCCAGAATTTTTAAGCTGACGAACAACTTCTTTGAGTTCACAGTCAAAGATTAATTTGGAAAAATTATCGCGTAAAAAATCAACATCCAAAGCAGGACTATACGGCAATCCCACAGGAGGTAATTGCGCCGTATCCCCTATAAATATCAGTCTGCAATTTTGTCCCTGTTCAACATAGGAAAACAAATTATACAATAAATTAGTATCCTGAAACAAGACCATTGCATTTTGTACAGGTTGCACGTCATATATCATGGAAGCCTCATCTACAAAGAATATCGTATTTTGGTGTTCATTTTTACGCATAAGCAAACGTTCATTTCCATCTTTATCGGCTTTAATGCTGTATATTTCTTTGTGAATAGTATATGCCTGCTGTGAAGAATAATTACCTAAGACCTTTGCCGCCCGACCTGTGGGCGCTAACAAAAGTGTTGTTATTTTAAGTTCTTTCAACGCTTGCACAAAAGCGCTTACCAATGAAGTTTTTCCTGTTCCTGCGTATCCTTTTAAAAGCATCACCGCTCCATTTTCCCTGCAACACATATAATCGGTAAAAAGAGCAATTGCCTTTTTCTGACCTTTGGTAGGGAGATGCTTAAATTTTTCCGTAATAAGCGCGATAAATTCACTTTTTTTCATTGATAGTCATCGAGAATATTCCTCATACACATTTCCAAACTTTTTTTCCAATGAGGAATATTTATCCCAAAATGTAACTTTATCTTTTGTTTATCCAGCACACTGTAATAAGGTCGCACGGCAGGTGTTGGATATTGTTTTGTCGATATTGGGATGATGTTACAGTTTTGTTTTCCCAGAGAGATGACTTCTATCGCAAAATCATACCAACTTG
>JAIROC010000106.1 GCA_031257735.1 Bacteroidales bacterium
GAAACAATGGCGTATAACGTTCCGGCTGTTTACGACGTTTGGGCGGCACGAAACCCGTAGGGTTTCGTGCCGCCCAAACGTGTCTGGAGTGAGCGTGGGAATGGAGCGTAGCGGAATGACCTAGCGAACGGAAGACCAAGCCCGCTACTGCGGGCGCAGCATATACAGTCCTGTTATGCGAAGTTTTTTTGTCCCACACTACCGAATAGCCGTGTGCCATGGATGGCACACGGCGTTCCATGATTTTTTATACCACTTATTTTTATATTATTTTTTATTTATCGTTTCATTTCTGAAAAAAATGTGGTTTTTGTCCTTGAACAATTAATCTTCCATCCCAGTATTCTATCAATTCAAAGCCTTCATTTTTGTTTTTTGATGTCCACACCTGTATCTGATTGCTGTATAAATTTGATTCATATATTTTACCTGTTAAATTACCCCAATAAAATCCAGTCAGCTTTAAGCTGTTATTTCCAAAAATGATTGTACTTGACGGAGTTAAGCCATCTGACCATGTTGTTCCTACATATCTGCCATTTGTAATTTCTCCAACTAATCCGGGCATTATTTCTTCTTCCGAGATATTTTCTTTTGGTTTAGTATTTTGATCAGAAGAATTTGAATTGTTTTCCATTGAAGTTTTTTTACCAATTAAAGCCGAAATAATAGGCCCATCTGAAATATTACGATTAAATTGACCTTGCACTTCGGCTGATTCTACGCTTATCGCACGTATTCGCAGGCGATAGAAATTACCAATCGGAGTTATATTCCCCGATATGATAGTTTGAGCTCCTACCATATGTCCTATTGATTGAGCGGTTTCATCACTTACCTCTCCAGATGATTGAAAATATAATTCATTTCGTATTTCAGTAAGTTGCTGCCTGTCAACTATGGTTAATAAACCGTCATTCACTATGTTTTCAATTAAACTATCTATAATATATTCTGATAATTGAGGATAGTCAGATTTTATATTCAAGACCAGTAGTCTATTACTTTTTGGCAATCTATTGTTTAGATATATTGAAACATCTTTAATGGTTTCATCAATAGTTAAAACAGAAACCGATGTATTTACACCCATATTGGAACTTACGCAACCAAAGCAAAAAGGAATCAAGAAAATAAAAATTATATGGATTAATTTACTATTCATTTCTATTCCTTATCTTCACAATATACGCCTGATTTGTGACTGTTGCTTTATCAGATCGAACACCAATTTTTTTGTGTAACGTCTTATCAGAGCTCAATTTTCTCCACCCGGATTCTCATTTGTTGTACTGTCCTGCTGCATGGTTGCGGATGGTGTAACAGACTGTATTATGTTACTTTTTGTCTCGACACCTTGATTTGATCTGGATACTGATACGGCAAAATTACTTACCAAAACACCAATACGAAGTAACAAAGGCCACGCCAAAATAACAAATATCAACGTCAAAAAAATTTTCCCGACTACCCGACTGTCTTCCATGAATGCAAAATATATACCTATTAATATTTTTGAAGCTATAACAATAAGGACAAATAATATCCCCCACAGAACTATACCGCCACCGATTGTGCTATGACGTACTATTGCATAACATATAGCGCAATTTGCAATGGCAAATAACCACGATAATATGCTTTGGTTTCGTTCATTTCTTGCCTTTCTCTCTGCTTCTCTTTTTTCGTTTTTTTCCTTCTCGATTCTCAAGCGTTCTTGTTCCGCAAGCCATAGTAACCCCTCCTCGGTTTTAAGCCACTCCTGCCGTTGGCGTTCCTTCTCTTCAGCTTCTTTCTCTTTTCTTATTCTTTCCAATTTGCGTGCATCTTCGAGAATTTCTTCATCAACCCAATTATGGCTAAGTCCATACTTGCACCGAGTTGCCTGCCGCCTGACTCTTTTTTGACCGCACCGTGTACATTCCCACATAATTTAAACCTCTCCTTGTGTAATCGTATCAATAACTTTTTCAAAAGAAGACATCAATGAAAGGAATTCATCCTGATTGAAAGTTCCCTTTTCATCAAATTGAATAGGCGCTTTAACTTCTGCAACGGTTGTTGTATTACCAATCTTGTATCGTACAGGTTTAAAAAAAACAAGCCCTTGTTGTTTACCCGTTTCCTGCAAAATTTTGAGCGTTGAATAAAGAGTTTCTGTCTTCTTTTCCCAAGATTTTCCACCTATCTTGACAACAACTTTTAACCCCTTATTAAAATGATTCTCAATTTGAAGATTTAATTCCTGCCCGGTCTTTTGATATTTCCGCCAGTAATAAAAGAACCCCATAAATCCGCCTGATTGGTTTGATACATACGTCCAATCAGTATATTTTTTGATATGACTCTGCAAAAACAGAAAAAACCCTTGGGAACCAAACCATGAAGCTCTAATCCTTTCTTCGTCTGATAGGATTGTGTTTCTTGTTCTATTCGTTGTAAATGAAAAAGATAATCCATGTATATATCGTTTTGTATAGTATATTTTTTAAGAATATCAAGGAATTCTTGCCTTGAAAACCATTTATAACCTTCTTTTTCTTCGATTGAGAACAACCTTGTCAAAGACTCATTGCCTGTTTTAAGAAATATTAAAACAGGTCTGTATAAAGCATAATGTTTCTCAGCCCATTTCTTATAATTTGATAATTGGTTCCCGTGTTTTGTAGTTTCCGTTTTATCTTCGATAATTATAAAATATTTATCATTAACTATTGCCCAAATATCAATATAGTTTAATTGCCTACCTGCCTTTACAGTTACTATCGCATCTGAAAAGTCCGGATAAACTTTTTTTATAAGAGAATGCGTAAAATCTTTACCGCAGATATTTAACTCGGTATTTTCTGATGCATTATCCTCGTCAGCCCATTTTAAAAGCCAAACAATAAAGGCATACTGGGTCAACTCTTTTGTAGATATTTCAAAAAGATTCGGTTTCATTTAACCACCTTTGTTTCTCGAAATTTGCTATCTCAATAAGTATCGTACCATATTCCATTCTATTTGTCAAGTAAAATTCAGAAAATTCGTCAAAAATTCTCTAGAAATTTCAGGCGGCATGGACGCCGCCTGCTACAGTGAATTTGGGACAAAAAAATTGCGCATAACGTTCCGGCTGTTTACGACGTTGCCCGCCCCCTATAAAGCAATGCGTAGCATTGCGGGGGCGGGCAATGTGCCGGAATGAGGCGTGGGAAGGAGCGTAGCGACTGACCTAGCCG
>JAIROC010000184.1 GCA_031257735.1 Bacteroidales bacterium
CACCCTCCACCGAGGGGTCGGGAAAAAAGAGCAATGACGGCGTTGTTTGGACGCTTTTGTGTGTTTTCACACATCCTCTTTCGAGGGACACTCTGAAGCGAACGGTTCAGATACTCTGAAGCGAACGGTTCAGATACTCTGAAGCGAACTGTGCAGACACTCTGCACCGAACTGTGCAGACACTCTGCACCGAACTGTGCAGACACTCTGCACCGAACTGTGCAGACACTCTGCACCCTCGTTCGCTCTATCCAAGCAGGCTATGCCTGCCCCTGACAATGGCTGAAAGCCATAAATCATTAGCACAAGGCAACACGCCCTGTGAAATGGACGATACCCCTCTCTCTCAAGCCTTGAAAGGGCGTAATCCATTTTTTCAAATATCATTTCCTCATATAATTGATTACGCCCTTTCAGAGCTTAGTTTTTAGCGCTTTACGTTACACAAGGCGTTGCCCTGTGCTATTGATTTCGGGCTTTCAGCCCTTTATCGTTATTCCTTTAAACAGCGCCATCATTGCGAGCACAGCAAAGCAATCCAGAATACTCGTAATCAATTCTCTGTTTTGCTTCGCTGCGCTCGCATTGACGGTGTTAATTGGTTGCTTTTGTGTGTTTTCACACAGCCTCAATAGCCTACTGAAAAAAAAGCGGAGGTATTACCCTCCGCACTAAAATATATTTTAAAATTAAATCCAATTCAAAGCAAAGCGAATTATCTCTTTACTATTTTTCCTTGATAATTTTGTTTATCTGTTGTTATATTATACAGATAGATACCTTCAGCAAAGTTATTCAATGAAACGATATCCTGATTAGTAATATTTTGATGAATTAAAGTTCTACCCTGCATATCGTAAAGCGTAAAGACTGCCTGATATATGTTTTCAGGCAACATAATACGAATATTGTCTCTAACAGGGTTTGGATAGATCATACAATCATAATTGAAAGAAATGTCATCTATGCTATTTGCATCACAATCTTCTACAATCTTCTTGAAATTTCCCCAATGCGCTGCTGTTTTATAATTCTCCACCGAACCGCATACATATACAGTAAGAGTTTGAAAATGGTCATCATCAAAGGTAGTAGATTGAATTTGGGGAGGTGTTGTTGTTTTTACATAAATTTCTTTCAAGTCAAAACAATTGCCAAAAACAAGTTCACCAATTGTTGCGACCAAATCAGGTATCAAAACAGCCGTCAATTTAGTACAGCCATAAAAGGCATCATTTGCAATGGCAGTTACCGTATTGGGAATAATATACCGCCCTGTTTTAGTTGCGGGACATTCTACTAATTGTGTTTGAGCTTTATCAAACAGGACACCCTCAAGCGAACTGTAAGCGGTATTGTTTGCATCGACTTCAATCGCTGTCAATTTTTCGCACTCGGCAAAAACTCCTCTTCCCATCTTAGTTACCGAAGCTGGGATGAAAGCAGATGTTATGGGACATATCGAAAATGCTCTGTCTCCAATAGTTTCTACAGAATTGCCAATCGTCAAAGAGGATAATTTAGTACATGCGGAAAAAGCAGAACCATCAATTGTTATTACCGAATTGGGAATAATTATTTCAGTTAATCCGTTGCATCCTTGAAAAGCAGATTTTCCAATGGTTTGTACCGAATTGCCAATGCTTGCCAAAGCCAACTTACTACAATTAAAAAAAGCGGAACTTTCTATTGTTGTTACCAAATCAGGAATAATGATTTCACTTAACTTAGTACATCCATCAAATGCAGCATTGCCAATTTTCGTTAATGTATTAGGCAAGATTACAGTATCTAATTCTGTACAACCTTGAAAAACGCTACTCCCGATTGACACAACAGTATAAAGCGTGTTATTATTTTCTACTGTATCAGGAATTACAAGTTTTCCTCTGTAACTGTAAGGTGTGTTACCATTAACGCTATCGGTTACTTCCACTGTAGTAGTAGCTCCGATAATGTTATAAAAAATAGTTTTCCCGTCACTGTTAGCGACAGAAAAGGGTTGCGCCATAGTTTTACCTGCAAAAAGCGCCACGAAGATACACATCGTCGAAAGAATAATTATTTTTCTCATGGATAATTTAATTTTAATTAGGTGATTATTTAATTTTATTTCCATACTAACGCTACCTTTATTCATTTATTATTTCATTAGTACAAAAACAACTAAGAGATGACACAAACTTTCATTTTCAACATTCAACTTTCATCTAAAAACCGTATTTATAGTTCAATAGTAGATAATTCTTCTGGAGTGAACAAGAGTCATTGCTGTTCTTTTATCTTTTTCGAGGCAATAAATCCAATTACCTTTATCATCATAAAAATAAGTCCGGGTTAGAAAAGGGGTTTTATTTTTTGTATCGTAAACTGTTTCCGTATGAATGTTACCTTCTTTATTATATTTATAATGGGTTTCTCTCTCCGATATTTCTATGTCCCGCTTATATTGTTTCAATAATATTCTTTTATTGTGTTTATTATATTTCAATTCTGAATAAGAAAGTAAATTCCCTTCGCCGTCTCTTACTTCTTCATAAATTAAACTATCCATCTTGTTATAACGGACAATATATTCCCAATTCAAGGAATCTTGAAGTGTATAGGATTGGTAAATAAGATTATTTCTATCATCAAAACGTCGCACTTCCTGATAAGGCTTATTGCTATATGTAGCTGTCTTCAGGTTGTCTACAAGAATACAATTTCCTCTGTCATCATACTGATAACGGGTATCAATAGTTACCCAATGCAGTATATTATATGTTTTTTTTGCAACAAGATTATCCAAAGTATCATATTCATATACAATGGTCTTCTGTAAAGAATCTTTGTTATTATAGACAAATTCCCGATATTTCTTTCCTGTTTTGTCATACTTAAATTCAGTGCGTTGTATCAAGAATTTTCCTGCATAAGCTTGTGTAATGTCTACAAGTTTATCATTTTCATAAGTGTAAATATAGCTACGACTGATAACATCTTTATCGTCAAATCTATTCTCTGCCAATAACGCTCCATTCTTCCCAAATATATACTCTACGTGATTCAATACTTTTCCTTTTTCGTAAGAAACAAGTGTATTTTTATTGATAACAATATCTTTTGCGAGATGCGTATAAGCGTATAATCTTCTAACACTTCCTTTCAATTGTATGGAAAGAACCGTTTCCTGTCCATCGGCAGCAAATACCTGTACCACAAAACAGACAAAAACAAATATCCTAATCCATTTCAAGTATCCTTTACTGTTATTACTTTTATTTACAGTCATCTGTTTCAATAAATGATTTGTTAGATTATAGAACATTTGCCAATTGTTCTTTTATTTTTTCAAGTTCATCTTTCATTTGAATCACCAACTTTTGAATATCCACATCGTATGCTTTTGACCCCAATGTATTTATTTCCCTTCCAATCTCTTGAGAAATAAATGATAATTTCTTACCATTGGATGTCTGTTCGTTCATGGTTTCGATAAAATACTCACAATGTTTTTTCAAACGCACTTTTTCTTCGGTAATGTCTAATTTTTCCAAATAGAAAATAAGTTCCTGTTCAAGTCTATTCTCATCATACAACTGTACTAAATCGCTTAACTGTTTATATATACGATTTTTTAGAGTATCAATCCTGTTTTTTTCATAGCATTCTATCTTTTGAAGATAGTCTTGAATTAGTGTAATTCTCAACAGAAAATCTTTTTCTATAATCTCACCTTCTTCCAAACGATTTGTACATAAAAGTTCACAGGCAGTTATAATATCCTGTTCCAATTTATCCCATAATTCAGGAGATACGATTTCTTGTTGAGTAGTAATTACATCAGGCATTTTCATAATAGTAGTCAAAAACTCGGCATCGTTGATATGTGTGTTCAATTCAGAGAATATATCTTTTAATTCTCTGTAATACAACTTAACTTTATCTTTGTTGATAGCATATTCCAATATATCGGGACTTTTGTCGATGGTTATATTCAAATCTATTTTTCCACGTTCCAATGTTTTGGAGAGTATTGTCCGTATATCCTGTTCTTTGTTTTTAAAAATCGAAGGAATTTTCTGAGACAGGTCAAATATTTTTGAATTGACAGCCCGTATATCTATCGAGATTACCGTATCTCCATAGATACAAACGCTATCACCAAAACCTGTCATTGACTTTATCATAATATGCTAAACATTATAACTCCGTAAAGATAGAAAAATTAACTCTGCCATACACGCGTTGTTGATAGAACTTTGGATGTGTCTGAAAGTTTTTTCTTTTGTCATGTTCCAAGACTAAAAAACCGTCTGGCAAAAGCATATTCCTTTCGAATACCGATTCAATTATCGTGTTATATTTATCACAATCATAAGGAGGATCTGCATATATGATATTAAATTGTCTTGTACTCCCTGAAAGATAAGAAAAAGCATCTGCTTTCAAAACAGACAGTCTGTCAAAAGAAAGCGATCGAGCCGTTTGGGCAATAAAATTTGCACAAGCATGATTTATTTCTATTGCGATAACGTTTATTGCATCACGGGCTGCAAATTCATAACTGATATTTCCTGTTCCTGCAAAAAGATCCAGTACAGAAACCATATCAAAATGAAAATAATTGCCCAACACATTAAACAAACTTTCTTTTGCAAAGTCGGTAGTAGGTCTAACCGATATATTATTTGGCGCTATAATTCTTTTTCCTTTATGATTCCCTCTTATTATTCGCATATCATTATAATCAATTTATTCGAACAAGTCGCAATAGTAAGAATAGTTACTATTAATTGCATTACCCTCATTCGATAACATATCAACATCTTGACAATATTTACTTATTGCATTGTATAACGATGACTGTTTGGCAATATTGCCGCACAATCTTAAGGAAAGACTATTTATATCTACAATTCTTTTCCGTAAAAACGCATAGCAGTAATATAGAAAATCCTTTTCCGTATAAAACGGAAAGGTATTCATTCCTGTCAATTTTTGTTTATCTATCGCGACGACCGTAAAATGATTATGTTCTACAAAGACAAGCGCATTTGTTTCCTTTTGTTGTTTGGCAATAATATTCAACAACGAAGTTGCGACAGTAGACAAACTATAATTTGAAAGTTGATTTTTTACTTCCACATATAACTCCTTTTCCCATGCAGATACATTATACAATTGCCATTTATCGACTTTCTCTTCAAAAGGAATATATTGTTCATGCTGATTTACCATTACAGACAATATCACTTCATTTTTACTTTCATCGTGAAAGTCTTCGGGGATTTGCACATTGTATTTTGTGTAAAGTCTGAACAGATTATTTGCACAAGGTATATTCTTTTCCTTTTCGACATCAGTAATTGCCGCAATTTTATCTTTAAAAGACAAGTCTGAAAGAAAAGAATATTGAAATAACTGTTCCAATCCATTCTCCTCAGACACAATAGCCATGTAAAATCCATCCGTCGTCATTCGAATAACTTTCCTTTTATTGGAAGTATCTGAATGTAGCGCATCGTTTACATAAGAAAAAGAGAGGTTAGCATTTCTTTTATTCATATTTTACTCCCAATTCCCATTGGTAGAAGGTTCTACTAAAGATCCTAAAATAATATCTTTTATTTCTTCCCGATAATCAAAATTTGGACCTAAAAATTTCTCCTGCAATCCGCTATAGAGAAATGAACCTAAAAAAACATTCTTTACTCTTGGATCATCATCCAATCCTTTTAAATACTGTTTTCTTTGCGCAATCACCTCATAGACATAAACAGGAATATTCGCCCTGACAATAGTATCCGCCGCTATCTGAAAACGTTCACCTTGAGAATAAGGTATAAGATCGAACTTGTCAATATCAAATAATTGATTAGAGTCTACTGCCCTGATTTCTTTCAGTATTTCATCTCTTGCATCCACAACCAAAGTATCACGACGGATAATCTTCAATTTAAGCGCTTCTGCTTCTGTAAGAGTATCGGGAACTGTTCCTTCTTTTACAACAATGGTTTTTTTCCCATTATTCCAGAAGTCTCTCAACTGATCAAATGTATTTGCATACGACCCTTTTTCTGACTTATATACATTTTGCATAGCTCGGATATTTTCCAGCTTAAGAACAACTTCGGCTTTGCGGGCTTTACAGATATTCTTAAATTTTTCAGGTCTCATAATAGTACGAAAAATCATCAATGATAAAAAGATGATGACTAAAATCAAACAAATCGGAAGGATTACAGGTTTTGAACTTTTCATATTTATAAAATAATTATCTTGATTTTAAACAATTTATATGTACAACTCAATAGTTTATTCACAGCTGCAAATGTACAATTTTTTTTATTCCGATTTTTCTTTTTGGGCAAAATATTTAATCTTTATTTCAGCGAAAAGTCAAACATGACTGTATACTAATCACTTTCTAATGGGTTATGAGTTATGAATTATGAATTATGAATTATGACCCGAAGCGAAGCGGAGAGCAGCGCAGCTAATTAGTGTCTGTCCGAAAACTATCAAACGTTTCGTATATTCGTCATTATGAGTTGATACATTTTGAAAACAGGCAGGATCGACATGTTGAATAATTACGCTTTCATAATGTCAT
>JAIROC010000189.1 GCA_031257735.1 Bacteroidales bacterium
TTTACTAAATGATAATCATTTTGGACGTGTACAAAAATATAATTAAATATATTTTATTCAAAAAAACCTTAAAAAACAAGGGATTTTTTAGTGAAAAAATTTGGAAAGTGCAGATATAAAATAACATGCAATAAAATGAGATTTTTGACATTTACCCAATGCCCTAAGCCTGATTTAATTTTATTTTAATAACTCAAACAGTAAACAACAAATGCATAAAAATCAAAAAATAGATTATTTTTCCCTAATAATGGTAGATTTCTTGTTGTTTTACCCAATTTTGAGTGGTCAAAAATTGCAAAAAATTTTCCCTGTTTCAAATTGATGGAAACTATTAGTAAATAACAGCTTACGAATTTGATGATTTATTTTATTTACAGTTTGAGTTAATAATTTTGAGTCTTCCCATGTTATCGTAATTGTCTATGACGCTTTCAAATTGGGACTCCTCAAAAAAACGAAATAATTAGAATATTTTCAATTGTAAGCTATAAGAAATTTCAAAATCGACAAGAAGAAACTCAAAAATTGTAGAATAACAATGACTAAAAAATTACATTTCTGGAAAAAAAATACAAAAAATATCTTTGTTCTTTTTATTGTGTTATTTTCATACATTGGACTACTAATTTTTATCACGCCTTTTTCATCTAAAGCTCCACGATATCTATTAGTCTATTCCTCAATTCAGCAAAACCCAGAAACACTTATAACTTATACTTTTAAGTTAAATGATCAAGAAATTGAAACACAGAAAAATATTTTAAGGCGAATTTTGAATTATGAAAAAAAACGGTTTCTAAAGATTATAGACTGTAATAGTATTGGTAAATCTGTAGAAAGTTATGAAATAGTTGTGGCTATTTCAGTTCTTGCAATAAAAAAAGATACACAATTTTCATTACTCATTAAGGAATTCATTAAGCGAATTATTTACGAGCTAAAAACATCTCATATGCCTGATAATATTATAAATGAACAAGATATTAACCCAACTTCATTAAATGTCACATTAAATGCGTTGTGGGCTTTAATAATCATTGAAGGAAAAGAAGGTCACAACTGGTTAGTTGATGAAATTAAAAAGCAATCTGTAAATGAAAAACGACTTATTGTTCTCGGCAGTTTAACCGACATATTGTCATGGGCTTCATATCAACCACTAATAAATTATTCTTGTTCTTGTCCAAGTACAGCAACAAAATATTTTGATTTTGAATGGGAAAATCGATTTAGAAACTATAATAAAATATCACAGACCGATTTTACAAATGAATCGTGTACTAATCTCAACCATTTTAGAATGTTTTGGCATTGCATTTCGATTCAATTAACGAAATGCGAGAATTCAGATGACGAAATTTTGATACAATTATACCCTGTCGGTTTTGGTGCGTCATATCCATTTGAGAGGAACTGGAACGATGGACAGCAAAGGTCAGACCCAAAATAATCAATCTACATTTCGATCCTTTTCCAATTCAACTATCGTATCGAAAAAATTGATCCCTTTCGAATATTTTGTGTAACATATTTAAGTGAGTCAAATTCAACTGTTTCGGAATTCGTTTCTGAGCAAACAACACAATAGCATGAATACAAAAAGCACAATGATAATTGTACAAAAATACAGACACGCTCATTGTGCGCACTGACAAAATATTTTGGTAAAATAGTACCCAATTTTTTACCTTTCAGGCCTACTTGACGCACTTAGAACATTATTGGACAAGCACAGACAGTGGTCATTTACATCAACAGGAAAGGAATTATTGAATTAGTCCTTCGCATCCTTTTTTCTTTTTTCTAACTCAATCCCCAACATTTTTGCGTGCTGCTCCATGTCTCTAAATATACCAGGAGAAGCGTCAATATCGTATTCAATATTATCAATTTTTTCATATAAGAACTGATATATTTCTGAAGGGGATAATGATATGGAAACACCTGGTATCTCTTCGGAAGATTCCCACTTATACGGGTATTTTATAAATGTAATATATCCACCGCATTTCGAGCAACCACAAACTTGGTAACGATCTCCGAACAAAGATATATCGGCTATTCGATAGTAGTCTGGATAACGATGCCCACACTTCCCAATATACGAATAGTTCAACTCTGTATCTTGTTCAATCTGGATACATCGATCAGGATTTTTTTGAATAAACGCATATAAATCCTCTTGTGCGTTTAAGAAATTTAAAACCTTTGTTCTAACTTCTTCATCATTATTTAGATTTGCCATTATTTGCTCCCATCATAAAAAATCGTTCCACCTTTGTTCTGGGCTTGTACCTGTGTATAAAATTTTACTGAAACTCCTTTGTCACCTTGACGTAAACCACTAAATAATTCAGGAAAATCATCTGCAAGTGAATCTCTAACTTGTGGAAGTTTTACTATTTTTCCGTTATTCATTGCTGCTAATTCATCACTTACAATAAATAAATCCAAGTCGAAATCTTTCGGGTTCCAGTTTCCAGTTTTGTTGGGGTTATTCCTCACTCCGGTCTGTGTGCTTCCTCTCATACCAATTTTTAGTTTTGGATCAAATTGAATATATTTTGACAACGGATTTGATGGATTATGCGGTCCAAATATACTTTGCATTTTATTCAGCACTTTAACTCGCAATGCCGTTATCTTTGGCAATCCATAGCCGAGAGGAGTAAGAACCGATAATAATGGACCTGTGACTAATCGGAAAAGAGCTTGCATATTGTTCCTTGCACATATGCATCATAGACCCCGTAGCTTGATACTGGCAACCCTACGCTTAACAATATTCCAGGATGAATAAATGGAGCGACAAGTCCAATAGTAAGCCCAGCTGCGGCTCCCATCAATCCACCCATAAGTATGTCTGAAAATGTCGCATCATCTGCCAGTGCCGCGTCAACAGCTCCTATGGTAAAACCAATTGTAGTACCAGCGGACACTCCTAATGCGTATCGCCTTGCAGTAAATGATGCAATTGCTCCTGTTGTATGATTTCTGATTCCCGTTCCAATTGCGCTAATGCATCCAATCACTGTCCACTTCCCACTTGGATCAATCCTATTAACAGGATCGGCATGAGTGTACAGATATTTATGTAGAGATTGGGGACAATTCAGATTTCCAAAGAAGGGATCAAGTCTATTGAATCTACCTGTCGCCGAATCGTAATATCGTTGCCGTAAATATTGTTGTCCGATTTTTGAATCGAATTGTTCACCACTGTACAGAAATTCTGTTAG
>JAIROC010000246.1 GCA_031257735.1 Bacteroidales bacterium
CGACGCTCTTCCGATCTCTCTCTCTCTCTCTCTCTCTTCGTTTCTATTTGCAAAAAAGTACATTTATACACAAATTTTTGTTGTAAGAGACGATTTTTTTACAGGATTTTCAAAAGAGAAAAATGCTCTCTTATACATTATATATATAGGTGTGCAGAATTATGTTCTGTCCTCAATGATTCTCTGTCAAAAAAACATGTATTCCCTCATCTCCTTTTTTATCATGAAAATAAAGAGAATCAGTTTTCTAACCTTCTTATCTCAAAACAATCCAGAAACTTTTTCTCTATGCTGTTTTTATTTCAAAACAGTCCAGAAACTTTTTCTCCACGCTGTTTTTATCTCAAAACAATTCAGAAACTTTTTCTCTATGCTGTTTTTATCTCAAAACAGTTCAGAAACTTTTTCTCCACGCTGTTTTTATCTCAAAACAGTCCAAAAACTTTTTCTCTATGCTGTTTTTATCTCAAAACAGTCCAAAAACTTTTTCTCTACGCTGTTTTTATCTCAAAACAGTCCAAAAACTTTTTCTCCATGCTGTTTTTATCTCAAAACAGTTCAGAAACTTTTTTTCCATGCTGTTTTTATCTCAAAACAGTTCAGAAATTTTGTCTCCAGATGTTCATTTTTTTTCAAATATCAAGAAAAATATTCCCCATTCGGTCTTATACCTATCAACAAAGGGAATATTATCATTATGTATGTACAAAATTAAAATTAAAATAAATATAAAATTAAAATAATAAAATCATGTCAGAAATAGGAAAAGCAAAGAATTATAAGTACACAGATGCATTGCATTTACAGTTTTTTATCGCACTATTGAATTTAATTAGACAATTTGGTGTTAACGTATTGAAAATAGGAGTTCTGTTCGACAAAATTTGTAAAAGTGTCGAACAGGAAGAAAGCTGTTTTAAAATTATTCGCAAAAGCGACATTTCTAATCTCAAAGCGGAAAGCGACCATGCACGCGATGATATTATGGCGGGAATTAAAAAGTTATTGGAATCAGCGCTTCATCATTTTGATTTAAAAATTCGTGAAGCCGCTTACAGACTTAAAATTGTGCTAGATACTTTCGACCACCCTACCACTATCATTAATCTGCCTTATGATGCAGAAACAGTCACAGTTAACAAACTCTTACATGAATGGGAAAGTAAATATATGTCTGATTTAGAGATTACAGGTTTAATCCCATGGGTGAAAGAATTACGAGAGAGAAACAATGCTTTCGATGAACTCACAAAACAATACAGCGGACAGTTAGCAGAAAAAACACCTCTGCGTCCAAAGGAAGTGCGTCGTGAAACTGATAAATTATACAAACGAATTGTATTGGTTATTAATGCTAATGTTGTCGTAGCTGAGGAAAATGGAGAAGAACCAATATATGATCCTTTTGTGAATGAACTAAACGTACTTATTAAACATTATAACGATTTGTACGCTCAACACATCGGTCGATTAGAAGCAAAAAAAGAAAAAGAAAAAGAAGAAGAAAATTAATAATAAGAGATGAAAGGACGAAGGAGGATGTGTAAAAACACACAAAAGCGTCCAAACAACGCTGTCATTTTACACAACCTCTTTCGCGCGTTAGCTCATTTTCAATTTTCAATTAGAGAAGTTTTCAATCAATATAGCGGAGGAAGCCGAAAATCCGCCATCAAAGAGTAGGCATAATTTTAATTTAATAAATAATGAGAAGATTTTTTATTTTCACGCTGGGACTGTTGATGGCAATAAATGCCTATACCCAGCCAATCCAAAAACGGATAGAAACAGAAAATTTTGATGGTACAGTAACCTTTGTCTCTACCCCATCTACAGCATGGGAAAAAGACGCAAATTATTCACTAAGCCCTCCTTATTCTTACCTCGGAATGGTACCCAATATGGCGGGTGGAATAATTACTCTCGAAACACCGTCGTATAACCTTTCTGCATACGACTATGTTTTATTACGTTTTAATCATATCTGTAAAATATCTCCACAGGATATTGTCCGAATAGAATATAAACTAGATGGTATGGCATGGAAACCGCTTTCAGCGGCATCTGTCTATCTTGGACAGGCAACGTTCTACCAAACGCAAGGTTTTAACGCATCCAGCTATAGCGTATGGCAGGGAGGTAATCTTTTGGCAGTTCCTTCAAAATCGTGGTGGAGAGAAGAAAGTTTTGATGTAAGCGGCGATGTAAAAAAAGATGTCGCCGTTCAGTTTCGATTTGTCATTCAACATGGAAATACACCCGGTACACAAATCTCTTACGGATGGCTGTTGGATGATATTACAATAATCGCATCTACTTATGAAGTTACTCCCCCTGTGGTGGAGTTTAGAGCGCCTCTGATAGAAGGTAATGTTTATCAAGTCGGACCTTATGACATTAATGCGAGTGTAAAAAGAAAAACAAACGCCCCTATAGAAACTCCATGGCTAAAATATACAGCTATACAAAATGGAATAACAATTGCTAATGATTCTGTCAAAATGACAAGTACAAGTGGAGATTCTTTATGGCAAGCAACAATACCGGAATTTCCCCGTGTAACAGAAGTACTTTATTCCATCAGAGGGATAGATACCAATGGAAATTTTAAGACAATATCCTCACAATATTATATTCAACCCATGGAAGCTGGAAATTATACCGATAATTCGGCGGCAATCACTTCCATAGATATGCAGGATACTGTTGTAATATCGGCTAATAATACGGCATCTATTCCCATCGTGGCTACGGTAAAAAATATGGGTGAATTGAATCTGACTTCTGCAACAATCTATTATTCCGTGAACAACAACACTCCGCAACAATTTATATGGAATGGTAATTTAGCAAAGGATGCCAGCAGAATGGATACGGTGGGTTATTATTATCCCCGTTTTAGAGAATATGATACCGTTCTTGTATGGATAAGTATGCCCAATGGCGTAACTGACAGTATTGTGAATGATGATACTGTAAAAAAATATATCTACGGAGGAAGCGACCTTATTATGTACTTTTACAATTATCTGGGCGATACAGTTTATTTAACGGGACCTCATCAAGTAATGGTCTACAGGAAATCATTATCAGGGATTGTTGTTCCTGCACTTTCTTTATGTGTTGAGGTAACAAAATCAGGGGTAACGGTATACGATACCTTGCCCATGCTGTTTGACGCTACTCAAGACTTATGGATAGCAACTATTCCCCATCAGAAATACGAAAGCAAAATAATCTATAGCATTACGGAAACTGATATTTTAGGCAATGTGATTTCTATTATCGACAGTTTCTATGTCAAAAAACTAACCGCAAGTATCCAAGGCGGTATGGTAGAATATGCGCCTTATGGAACTGGAATGTCTACGAATGGGGGTATTTATGAATCAGACGAGCCTACAAGTTGGACGAGACACTTGTTTCCAGCAAGTAACACAGGCGCAGATATACAAGACTTGTTTCTTACAAGCATAGCATGGCACGCTGGGGATCCTGTAGGACATGTGCGTACGAATTTTAATATTTATATGCAGATAACTTCCTTAGCATCAAATCCTGTTGTTTATATGAATCCTGTTGTTGAGAGAGCAGTTTTGGTATATAAGGGTACAATGGTTTCTGTAGCTGGCTGGAATGAAATTGTTTTCGACAGACCATTTTTTGTTCCGAAGGACAGCAGTCTATTGATTTATATTGAAGATAAAACGGGCTATGTTTCTCCTCAGGGAGGAAGGACAATTTTTTCGATGGCTAACTTTTCATGGGGAGATGTTCCTGGCAGTTATTATGGTAATATTGGAACATATCCTAGTATAGCAATGCGTTTTACGTCTTCTGGATGGACAGCTATGAACGAGAATAATTCTGTTGCTTTGGAACAAATAAATTCACCTGCAACAGAAGAAGTATTAGCTAACGTATCCCAAGCTGTGCATGTAACTATTCGCAATAGAGGCGTCAGTAATCTAACCTCCTGCGATATTAACTGGACATTAAACGGAACGCTGCAACAACCTTATCATTATACAGGTAATTTATTGGAAGACGTTACGGATACCCTCACTCTCGGATATTACAATCCCTCGTCTGGAACACCAGATAATATAGTCATTTGGGTAAGCAATCCCAATAATGTAATAGATACTTATACAGGAGATGATACGCTGTCGACGACGACTATTGTATGTTCGTCCGGCGGATTAAGCGGCAATTACGTCATAGGAAAATCAGCTACTGTAAATTTTTCATCTCTTAAAAGAGCTTTGTCTATTCTTCAAATATGCGGCATAAGTGGTAAAGTTACCTTCGCATTGGAAAATGGAACATATCCGGAAGGAATCATTTCTTTAGCTGGTTTGACGAATGTCATGACGGGAAAAGATACTTTTGTTTTGACATCCTTGTCAGGCAATGCAGAGGATGTTATTATCCAGTCTCCCGACAATGGGATTGAACTGACCAAGAATAGAAATATAAATATTCAGGCAATTACAGTAGATGTCTGTGCAGGAATAGGATCAGCAATAGAACTTCTTGATAGCTGTAAAAACATACTCATTCGGGACTGTCGGTTATTAGCAAATCCGGAAATAAAAGAGTTTGGATCAGGGATTACCATGAGCTACTCTACGGGACCTATTCTTGGTGGCGGCATTATGGACAGTATATTTATTATCAACAATCTGTTGGATGGCGGTTATTATGGGTTCAATTTTTCTGGCGGAACAGGAAATACGGCTCGTGGTACAAATGTTGTTTTTGACAGTAATATTATAAGCAATCAATATAATTATGCCTGCCGTTCTGCCTATACAGATTTTACAAGATTTTCTTACAATACCATTTTAAGCCGAATAACTGTTACAAATCCACTTTGGTATGGTCTATATACCACTTCCTGTAATGGGATTTTTACAAATAATAAGATTATTCAGCGTAGCGACGATATATCCCGATCTTACGGTATTTATCTTGAATACAATAATTATTATCCAAATCCTAATCCTGATACAGCGCTTGTTGCCAACAATGAAATTATTCTTAGCGCTAAAGAGGCCAGCAGTTGTGGTATATATACATCTAGTTGCCATTCAAAGCTACTGCACAATTCTATTTATGTATCAGGTATAGCGGCAGCAAGGGGTATTTACCTTGCCAATTCGGCAAATGACATTATAACGGTTAAAAATAACAATATCATGATGACTGCTACTAACGCTTATCCTATCTATATAAATGGGACAAGCAATCTGTCGAAATATGATATAGATTATAACAATATGTATGCTCCTGTTTATGTTGGTTACGCAGGCAATAACATGCATTCTATAGCGGAATGGCAACAAACTGTAACTACCGATCTTCATTCTACGAGCATCTTACCCAATATAGCAGACCCGACAAACAGTCTGGAACCTTTACATAGCTTTGGACTTTTATGTGACGCGCTTGTCAGTGAAGATATTAGAGGTAAAACGAGAGCGGCAAAAGCTACAATCGGTTGTTATGAAGTATCGCCCCCAACCGGGAATGGCGCTTTGATAACCATTATCGGACTGCGAGAAGGCGCTGTCTTGGGACAAACTGATCCGATAAAAGTAGAAATCGCCAATACAGGGCTTACTCAAATTACCGCTGCTAATTTGGGCTGGTCTGTTAATGGCGTTATTCAAAACAGCAGTCTGAATTTTCCTGTTTCTTTATTGAATGGACAATCGGATACAGTTTCATTGGGAACGCTAACATATTCTGCAGGAAAAATAACTGTCAAAGTATGGGTAAACAATTTCAATGGAGGAAGTTTATCCGATGCTATTGTAGAAGATGACACACTGACGGCTTCCGTTGTTATCTGTAATAATAATTACAGCGGTCAGCTTACCATTGGCGCTACGGGCGATTTTTCAACGATAGAAGAAGCCTACGCAGCCTTAGCGCTTTGCGGGGTAAACGGAGATATTACGCTGGCTTTTGAATCGGGAAGACATACCGGCAGTTTGAATTTAACAAATTCCAGTACCTTATATGGAACTTATTCTTTAACGCTCACTTCTGTCAGCGGCAATCCTGCTGATGCAATTTTTGCCACACCGTTTGGAACAGTTATTCTTTGTAATAATACGGATAATCTTATTGTCCGAGATATTACTCTTGACGCAACGAAAGGAACATGCGGTATTCAGTTTACAGGAGCAGCATCCAATATAACAGTAGACAATTGTCATATTCTTGCCAATCCAACTGCAACATCTTCCAGTTATGCAGGCATTCACAAGGCAACCAATACAGGAGCTTTAAACAATCTTACAATAACAAATTGCAAAATAGACGGAGGTTATTATGGTGTTTATGTTTATGGTACAAGTTCCGTTTATTGCCAAAATGTATTCATAGACTCCAATATCGTAACCAATCAATACTATTATGGTATCTATTGCTATTATGTAGCAGGTAAGACTATTTCCTATAATCGTATCAGTCCCCGTTTGTCAAATTCAAATACATCATGGTCTGGTTTATACGGTTATTATTTACGTAACAGCAGCGTCAATATTATAGGAAACCGTATATCGGCAACCAATATTAATATTACTTCTACAGCACAGGGCATGTATCTGTATTATGTAGATACAGCTTTGGTCGCTAATAATGAGATACACATCAGTGGTAATGCATCTACGACAAACGGACTTTATGTATATTATCCCCGGAAAGTAAATGTGATTAACAATACGGTCTATACGTTTAAAATAGGTACGGGGGGGACAAATTATGCGCATTATAATTATTTAGCAAGCGGTTACAGTTCAACGGTTAGAAACAATATTTTTATCGCGATTGGCGGAACAACTTCCTATGCTTTCTATTTTAATGCATCAGCTTCTAATTTTCCCTCCTATAAGGCGTATTATGATATAGATTATAATAACTATTATTCCACAGGAAACTTGGGCTATGTAACAGGCTCCGCTAAAGCAGATTTAAGCGCATGGCAAACAGCCGTAAGTCCTTTGGATTCACATTCTATAAGTCTTGATCCTTTGTTCACAGACCCCAATGTTGATTTAACTCTGTCAAGTCATCTTGATACATTAGTATGTCCAAGATGGCAGGATGTCGGTATAGATATAGAAGACGCACCCCGTCCGCCAATTACTTCGATGGGCGCCCGTACAAACTTTTCGGAAGGGAACGATTTAAAATTGACACAGTTTTTTGAATGGAATAACGACGTCATTCCCAATCAAACCGCATCGGTAAATGTCGTCATGGCTAATTCAGGCACTTTGTCCATAACAGACGCTACTTTGAATTGGAGCGTAAACGGTATTCTACAAACGACTGTCTCATGGAACGCAAATCCTTCTTTGGGTTCATCACAGCAAGATACTGTTTATATTGGCTCATTCCCTGTTTCAGAAAATGTCGTAGACTATGATATTGTTGTATGGATAGACAGTATTAACGGACAGCCCGACGCTGTAAAATGGAATAATACAGTGAAAACATCGGCAGAATTAAAACCTTTGGCAGAATTTGTAGCTCCTTTCGTGCCTGATACGATTACAAGACTTTCATTTGAAGTAAATACGCTTATCCGTTCCTGGGGCGGAGCGACAACAGTTTCTCCTAAAATGATATTTGCATCTATAAATGGAAATGTTACAACGTATGACAGTGTTCTCATGACGCCAAGAGGAAATAATATTTGGCAGGCAGTTATTCCGCCGCAATATTATGGGTCAAAAGTGATTTATTCCTTATCTTTGACGGATACAGTAGGAAATGCTATCATGCTAATCGATTCTACTTATATTCATGATGCCACATTTATCTTTGGAGATACGGCTTCACTGTCTTTATCATTGGTAGAACCGCTTAATACAACAATATGTATACCCGACTACACGCCTGTAAGCATCGTATTGACAAATGACGGAATGATAGATTATAACTTTTTTAGAGATACTATTTTCTTGGAATTGGAGATTGTAACGCCAGAACAAACAAAACATACGGTATCCCTTCCCTTTACGGGTATGATAGACGCAGAGAGCAGCGTTACTGTTCAACTTATGCCGAGCTTTCCTATATTTCGTCTTGGCGCTTATGATATAAAGGTATGGATAAACAATCCCAAGGTAAATGCAATCTATACGGATACTATCAATTATACTTATCTGTCAAACAAAATAGGTCTTCCAATAGACGAAGATTTCAGTAATGGGATTCCGTCGGAACTGGATGTATGGGGGAATAATACATCAGCCACGTGGACAGTTACAGGCGCCGATGCAATTGTAGAGCCTTTCTTTGGCGACAGTATGCTTTCTTTTACCGGCAATAAGGGCGCGATGTGTTCCTTCTCTACGCGCCACATGAACTTAAGTCGCGCTATACAGCCGTCGTTATCGTTCTGGTATTTCCACGATACTGTAGTCAGTAAAGACTATACCGATGTACGTATTTCCGTAGACGGAGGAACAAGCTATAACGAACTTCTGTCTATCACAAAATACAATCCCACATACGGCTGGAAACAGTATAACATAAATTTATCTCCTTATGCTGTTAATGAATGTGTCGTTTTTATTTTCGAGGCGATGGAGAAATCAAACGGAACGGTTACCCAATATATAGATCGTATCCGTATTACCGCGCAACAGGATATTGGCGTATCAGAAATTATTATCCCTGAACTTACTGTTTGCGATTTACAAAATAAGGATTTGAAGATTGTATTGGAAAATCAGTCGGCTCCTGTTTTGAATTATGCTGCGACGCCTGCAATAGTATCTTTGGAAATAATGGAAACGAGAGAAATCTTTACAGATACCATTAAAAGTGGTTTTATAGACCGTTTTGCTGTCGATACAGTTATGATTGCAAAGAACTTTAATTTCGACAAAGGAACTTATACCTTTAAAATCACTTTCTCTTCCGAACTGGATACGAACAGAAAGAATGATACACTTGTAAGGACTTTACATGTCAATCCTGTATTGGAAGCGGCTATTCGACACGAATCGGGTGAAACAACGATGTGTCTTGCCGGTGAAATTATTGTCAAGCAATCTGTAATGCTTTATAATAAAGGTAATATGGATTTATCCGATATAGACATGGTATTCCAGATGGATACGGGCGTCAACTTTGATATTTATACCACATTCAAAGAAACCTGTACGCAAACCATACTTGTAGGAGATAGTTTTGCGTATACATTTAATACCGCTTACACTGTCCCATGGAATACCAATTATTATGTAGGAGTTGTTGCCACATTGAGTTGTGATTCAACTTTGGCAAATGATAAAGATAATATAATGGAATGCGTAGACATGGACGATCTGTATATGGTAAATATAGACAATCCGTCCACAGGGAGAGATATTGTTGGCAGTGTTGTTTATGCAAGAGCAACTTTAACCAATCGACATGACCTCAAGGACTATCCCAATGGCGTAAATATTACCCTTATCGTTAAAAACTCGCAGGGCGAAGAAATAAAAAAGTTTACCGAAACGACAGAAGCGATAGGAATATTAGCTACACTAAGCCATACTTTTACCAATTCCTATACTGTTCCCAATGATGCGGAATATTATCTAACTGTTTACATAGATCATTCTGATAGTTATCCGTATAATGATACCATGACAGTTGAGCGTCATACGGAAGAGGTTGGCATAGAGTCAGCAGGAAAAATCAATGTCTTTACGCTTGCACAAAACATTCCTAACCCTGCAACGAACAGTACGCGCATAGATTACAGCGTACCTGAAGCGGGAGAAGTGATTTTCCATGTACACAGTATCAGTGGACAGTTATTGTATTCAAAGACCATAGACACAAAACGCGGTACAAACAGCATGGAACTAAACACAAGTACCTTTGCTGCCGGCGTCTACTTCTATTCTATGGAATACAAAGGACAACGACTTGTAAGGCAATTAATAATTAACAATTAAAAGAGTTATGGGTTATGGGTTATTTTAGATTGACAACTCATAACTCATAATTAATTTTTCATTATTATTGGTGTTGGATTTAGTTGAGCTTTTTCAACTTGGGCTACTCAGCAATGAGTAGCCCTTTTTTATTTATTTATATTTTATTGAAATATCTATTGTCTGAATCAGCCTCGAAGCGAAGCGAAGAACCCCCTAGGTAATTTTCAGAATGAGCAGAATGAATAGCGAAGAACAAACCAAACAACAGGACTTACTCGCATCGCTGAACCATTCCCAAAACTATTATAGGGTTGAGGATCCTCAGAATTTATTCAAATTCCAAAACGTCCACCATAACCGCTATCAGGATATTTTCTTGCGTATGTTTGATAGTAAAAGGTATAATTTTTTTTATCGGATAACAGATTTTCCATTGTGGCAACGGTAAGAACCGAATCGTCCGTGAAACAAGTATCTTTTCCAAACAAAGGAAAATCTGTTGTTTTTATATTGTTAAACTCATAAACAGAGCCGATTATATCCCCTGTGATAGCGCCTAATATCATACTCTTTTAAAAATTCTCATTACCTCCCCTATCCAAAACACCAACGAAGTTGCTCCGATAATTATTCCCCAGTCGGAGAGTTTTAGCGGAACTACGTTAAACATTTCGCCACCAATGGTAACTATCAGCCATTGACCGAAAAGGATTACTACAGCAATAGCAAGAAATCCTCTGCACTTACCCAGCATCGCAAATGCCGATCTGCCTGACATAAATGCTTTAGCGTTAAACATATTCCAAAATTGAAGCATAACAAAAATCGTGAAAAACAGGGATAATTCTTCCGAAGACAGCTTGCCGCCGCTACTGAAGTCAAAGAAACTGCGCAGAAAATCAAAGAAATTGAATTGGGTCAATGATGTTATATCGGCATGTTTAAAATATTGAAGCAAGCCGAACAATATTATCACAAAAGCAATTCCGACGCCAAGAATACCCTTTCCCATTGGCTTATTGATGATGTAATCGGTTGTTTTGCGGGGTTTATTATTCATTACTTTTTCGTTAGGCGGCAAAGAAGCCAAAGCCAATGCTGCAAAAGTATCCATAATCAGATTTACCCAAAGCATTTGAGTAACGGTCAGTGGTGATTCCGTGCCAAGAAAAGCGCCAATCAATACGATAAGACAAGCCGCCACATTGATAGTCATCTGAAACAGGATGAATCGCTGAATATTTTGATACAGCGAACGTCCCCACATCACCGCCCGTGAAATACTGCTAAAGGAATTATCCAAAATAGTAATATCGCTGGCTTCTTTTGCTACGGAAGTACCGTCTCCCATCGAAAGCCCTACTTGCGCAACGTTCAACGCAGGCGCATCATTGGTGCCGTCTCCCGTAACCGCTACCACCTGATTTTTGGACTGCAAAAGCTGCACCAATCGCTGTTTATCCATAGGACGGGCGCGGGAAAGAATTTTCATATCCAATATCCTGTCTAATAATAATTCATCGGACATGGTTGCAAATTCTGTTCCTGTAAGGTGGTGAGATTCGTCTTCATTCTGTTCCCAAAGTCCGATTTGACGACCGATTTCTTTTGCAGTTCCCGGCGTATCACCTGTTACAATCTTCACATTAATTCCTGCATTCAAGCAGATTGTTACAGCCTCAGGGACTTCCGTTCGGACAGGATCTGATATGGCAACAATCCCTAAAAATGTTAAGTCTACATTTTGTAATTTACCTTCATTGATATAACTTTTATCATCTTCAATAATTTGATAAGCAAAAGCCAGCGTTCGCATTGCTTTATTCTGATATTCGAGTAATTGTTTGTGAACTTCTTCTTTTGCTATCGGTACTGTTTTGCACAAATCCAATACAATTTCTGGAGCGCCTTTTACGTAAAGTATCCTTTTGTTCAGCAAGGGCGAATTTACAATGGTAGCCATGTATTTGCGTTCGGTAGAAAAGGTCAGTTGTTCCACCACTTCTGCATCTTCGCGCAAGGGTAGATAATTGATATTGTTATCATGCAACCATAGCAATAAAGCGCCTTCGGTCGGATTGCCCAATGCCTTGACTTTCGCAGCATCGGAAAAATCAAGATAAGCCGTAGAATTGACAGCAATACCTTCTTTTATTACGTCTGTAATACCTTCACTTCCATAAAACTGTGTTTCGTAAATTTTCATTTGGTTTTGCGTAAGCGTACCTGTTTTGTCGGTACAGATCACGGTAGTAGCGCCCATTGTTTCGCAGGCGTGCATCTTGCGGACAAGGTTGTTAGTAGAAAGCATACGTTTCATACTCAACGCCAAACTTAATGTAACACTCATCGGTAAACCTTCCGGCACAGCAACTACAATCACTGTAACGGCAATCATAACTGTTTGAAGAAAATATCCTCCAAATGTAATCCAATCAAAGGTTTCCAATCCCATGAAATAAGTAATCAACCGCCCAATAATAATCAAAGAGGCAATAGCATAACTTGCTTTGGTAATCATATCCGCCAATCTGTTCAACTGCTGATTAAGCGGCGTTTCCACACTGCTGTCTATTTGAGCGCCCTCATAAACTTTGCCATATTCGGAAGCGTCTCCTACTTTCAACACTTGCATAATGCCATGTCCATCGGCAACAGTTGTCCCTTTTAAGGCATGGTTAGAGGGATAGGTAGCGTCTTTTTTAAAGTCGGCAGGATTTGTTGTTTTTTTGATGACAGGTTCACCGGTAAGCGTCGATTCGTTGATTTGCAGAGATACTGCTTCCAAAAGTTCTCCATCGGCGGGAACTTCTTCGCCTGTTTCCAAAATCACTATGTCGCCAACAACAATTTCCTTTTTAGTTATTTGACAGATATTTCCATTACGAATGACTTTCACTAAGGTATCGTCATTCACTTTGTTCAACACTTCAAACTTTTTGTTAGCGCTTAACTCAAAGCAAAAACCGACCACTGTTGCCAACAGTACGGCTATTAAAATCCCTGCAGGTTCAAGAAAAACAGCCAACCCGCGGTCTCCGTGTCCCGAAAAAAACTCATAGCAAGACACCCCAATAGACAATACCAAAGCTACCAATAATATAATAATAATTGGGTCGGTAAATTTCTCTAAAAATTGCACCCAAAGCGATTCTTTTTTGGGCGGAGTTAAAATATTTTCGCCATGTTGTTTACGACTTTCGATGACCTGTGCATCGGTCAAACCGATATAATGATGTTTCTGTTCCATAATTTGTTTTTGTTTTGTCAATTCTAATTATTTATTTCTTTACTATTCTTTTCCTTATGTTTCCCATGTGCATGCGTCAAGAACAATGCTACAGCAATTAACAGTATTCCTATACCTAAGAACAAAAGATCGCTGATATTTTCATATTTGATATTTAACGAGTGTTCAAAGAACGAAACAATTAATATCATTAGTATCACTTTTCCCAATGAAGATTTTAAATCATCGATACTGTTTATTCTCAACCAGTTTGGTCTACTATCCTTTTGTTTACTAACTACGTCAATTTTATCAATGAATAATTCGTAAATTCCCATGCTAAAAATAAGAAGCACTGTTGCAAAGAGATAACCATCGACCGACGACACAAATATTGCAACCAAATGTTCTAAATCATCAGAGATACCTTTTACAATATCTATGAAAAAAATCAATCCTTTCACCACTTGAAGCGTGCTTACAACAAACAAAGCAATAGCCGCTAACAAAGACCCTAACACTGCCAGAAAGGTAACAAACCTTGTACTGAACAATATCGCCTCAAAAAACAAAATGGATTTATTTTTCAAATGCAATATTGCAGGGTAATTGATGGATTTGCTTTTCAAATTAGCAAGCAATGCCCTGTCAATTTTTCCCAACTTGCCATCGTATTGTATTTTGGCGCGTAACCATTGCGCTTCGTTATCGTCAATTTCGCCTGGAGATTCTTCATCTTCTAAAAGATAACTTGTGATTGCATCAATAAATAAAGGTTCCCAACTCGAATGATTGTTTTTAGTAAGAAAAGCATCTTTCAGTTCAAAAAGAAAATTGGCTTTCCCCTGATCCATTCCATTATCAGCAAACACAATATCTCGCAATTGTTCAACAGTTTGTTCATCAATCATTCCCTTTGCAAGAATGACTTTCTTTAATTCAATTAAATTATTCATAACAAAAAATTATAATCATTTATAAATTCATTATTTACAGTGCATCTTCCGCATTACTTGGACGCGTACTGAAATTACCGTTTACTTGAAGTATCAGTTGGTATTCAAGAATTTCATCTTCTAATACTTGGGGATCATCTTTCCCAAAAGTTTCACCAGAAACAAAGCCTCCTTTGATTATTCCTTCAGGTGTTTCTTTCATTATTTTTTCAGGATTCCAACCTCTTCCATAATAGAAAAAAGGTTGATAAGCGCCATTAGGAACTTCAAATGTATAAGAATCATTTGCTCGTATATAAGCATGACGAACCACTTTGTTGTCCTTTTTTATTGTTACCAAAACATCGAAATCTGTAGGAGTTGTTACTTTAATTTCAGAACAACCATCCTCAGAGCAAGAAGAGTTTCCGCCATAAATATCCGAATATGGGGTTGCTCCGGTATTCAGGGAACTGTCTATGTAGTGGTCGTACACTTCTTTTCCCTCTTCAGTTTGTCTTTGTTGACTTTGTCCTATCCCGCCACAAGAGA
>JAIROC010000268.1 GCA_031257735.1 Bacteroidales bacterium
CGTCATATTCGTAATAATCATAATCTTTATAGTGACAGAAAAGCAGTTTCAAAGTATCTTTTATCTCATTTCTGGATATAATAACTTCATTCGTAGGAGAAAATGACGCCAATAAATAACCCGCTACTTTCTTGACTTTTGTTCCATGATTTGATGCGGAAAAATAATGTTTCAAGGAATCATAATAAGTCGATAATTCAATACCATTGACAGTGTGAATAACATCTCCCACATGGAGCATTGTGTCAGACGGAATGAGTGTTCTATTAGTTCTAAGTTTTTTCACAATAAATTGATTATCTATTTTTGTCAAACGAACATTAGGAATATAATGACCTGCAATTGTTGTATCTGAATTTCTAAAATAAACATGTGTATCATCTGTATATGCAATGAATCTATAAACGGCAAGTATATATTCTCGTCGGTTCTGTGCATTCACAAAATTAGGAACATTGACATATAAAACGCTATCCCAATTATGATCCATCAATTTTTTATGTACCCAAAAATAATTGATATAATTCCAATAATCAGCCATAGTCCAAAGACGTAATGCTTCTTTAGGGAAAGTGTCATTTATAAAAGAAGAAGCTTTGGGCGGAATAATCTCAACTATTCCTAATTGATTTTGCTTTACATAAAATGATTTTTTCTCATCCTGTCGAAAACAATATTCAATGGTAGCAATATATTGTGCGGTTGTGTTGTCAAAATAAACAGTATCATTTGCCCAATCTACTGTAGAAATGTCTTTTTGAAGCATGGAACGAATATCGGGATGGACGCTTGATATAAGATTTTGAATATTTTGATTAAAATGTTCTTTACTTGACGAGGTTTTTATGGCTTGATAATAATCCCAAAATAAAGTATTGACATCTTGAGCAGGTTTTTCCGAAAGGAAAAATTTTAGAACACCAAATACTTTTACATAATAGTACAATCTTCCTTGTTCATCAAAGGTTTTGGGATAAAAGACAGTCGGTTGAAGAATGCTGTCTATAATAACACTTGTTGCACGAGCATATCTTGTCTGTGCATTGTAACAGCCAAAGAACGGTATCAATAAAAGAATTGCAACAATAGAAAACGTAATGTTCCGAAATAATGACTTCATAACGAATTTGATTTTTAATTTAAAATGATTTTACAGAATAATACAATTATTCCTTTTGGGATTTATATGATTTGGGTAAAGTATAGCCTTTATCTTTATAGTAGACCCATAATGGGGGCAAAAACAATTTTTCACGTCTTGCGTCTATATTTTCAATATCTTGTATGGGTGCAGCATC
This sequence comes from Bacteroidales bacterium, assembly GCA_031257735.1. Lineage (GTDB taxonomy): Bacteria > Bacteroidota > Bacteroidia > Bacteroidales > WCHB1-69 > JAIROC01. The sequence continues at coordinate 1,299 of JAIROC010000268.1, forward strand.
GTCAAAAGATATTCGCTGCATACCATATAAAGATTTACCTGTTTTTTGATAGTGAAGATTATCAATATTGTTATTTGCAAGAAACTCATTACGTAAACTATCATATTCTTTTGATAACAGAGCATTCAACAATTCGTCTTTACTTAATGTAAAGTGAAAATTTGAATAAACTCTTGTACCGTCATCTTCCAATAACGGCAAACTCTGATCTAATTTATAGCCGCTTTTTATCAACAATCTCATTGCTTGAAGGGCATTTGTAGTATCTTTCATATTTAAATAACAACTTATCAAATGTTTGATATCATCAGAAAATGGGAAAGCGCTACTAAATGCCCGATTATACAATACAATAGCTTCTTGATAATTTTCCTCTACTTTATGTGCTAATGCCTGATTACGTATATTGTAATATGTTATGTAATTATTTTCCTGACAAAAAGCAGAAAGGGTTAATATCGTCCATAATACTATGAAACACTTATTTTTGATTACCATAATTCTTGATATGTTTTTAATTTAAAATGATTTTACAGGATTGATTTTATATTCTCTCCAAGAACGTATTGGGGATAGAGTTTAGTATTGAAAAATTTCATGTACTTTTGCAGGAAATAAAAAAACATCAATGCAGCATTTACAAGACCAAGTAAGTAGATTATCGGAACAGTATTTTGAGGAAACAGTCGCTATGCGAAGATATTTTCATCAATATCCGGAACTGTCTGAGCAGGAATTTAACACGGCAATATATATAAAAGATCGTTTGAAACAATATGGCATCGAATCCCAGATGTATCTTGCAGGTAAGGCAATAGTCGCCTTGATAGAAGGCAAAAATACATCAAGCAAGGTTATTGCGCTACGAGCAGATATGGATGCATTGCCTATCGAAGAAGAAAATGACTTGGATTTTCGATCCTTAAACAAAGGAATAATGCATGCCTGTGGACATGACGTTCATATTGCATCTCTGTTAACTACGGCACGCATCCTCCACAAACTGAAAAATAAATGGAATGGAAACATCAAATTAATTTTCCAACCTTCGGAAGAAAAGTTTCCGGGAGGAGCTATTCAATTGATAGAAAATGGCGTATTGGAAAATCCCAAAGTAAACGCTGTTTTGGGATTACATGTTTCTCCAGAGATAGAAACAGGGAAAATAGGAATGAAATCAGGCAATTATATGGCTTCAACCGATGAAATATACATCACCGTAACAGGCAAAGGCGGACATGCCGCTATCCCCGAAATGTTGATTAATCCACTTTTAATCGCATCGAAAATGCTATTGGAATTGGATGACTATTTTTCAAAGTCAGCGCCCAAAGACAGTCCAAGCGTGCTGACTTTCGGACGAATAACAGGAGATGGCAAAACCAATATTGTTCCCGATAAAGTATTTTTGGAAGGCACTTTGCGAACTTTTAATGAAACATGGCGAACAAAAGCGCATCAATTGATTACAGACACAGCAAATACCATCGCCAAAAAAATGAAAGGAAATGCACAGGTTTACATAGCCAAAGGTTACCCTGTATTGACTAATGATGAAGTATTGACCGTTAAAATATTTTCGATAGCGCAAGAATTTCTAGGAAAAGAAAATGTGCTTTCACTCGACTATCGCTTGACGTCAGAAGATTTTGCTTATTATTCTCGTTTTGTTCCGTCCGTTTTTTATCGCTTGGGAACACAAATAAAAGGGTATGATACAGGTTTACA
>JAIROC010000281.1 GCA_031257735.1 Bacteroidales bacterium
ACGCCGACCATTGTCGAAATGCAAATTCATGCCCCACGTATGGCAAAATCTGCAAAACCCGGACAGTTTTTAATTATGAAAGTAGATGAACAGGGAGAACGTATTCCTTTGACAGTATGCGATACAAATACTGAAAACGGAAATGTTACCATTGTTTTTCAAATAGTAGGAAAATCAACGGAAATGATGGGAAAATTGGAAGTAGGAGATACTTTTTCCAATTTTACAGGACCTTTGGGAAATCCTTCCGAATTGTTTCACTTGTCAGATGAGGAACTAAGAGAGAAAAAGATACTCTTTGTTGCGGGAGGCGTAGGGACAGCGCCCGTATATCCGCAAGTAAAATGGTTACATGCAAAGGGAATGCCTAAAGATGTACTGATAGGTACGCGAACAAAAAGTCTGTTGATTTATTACGATAAGATGTTGTCAGTTGCTCAGAATGTATATTTGGCAAGTGATGATGGAACGGTGGGTCAAAAAGGACGAGTTACTGATATTTTGCAGGATATGATAGAAAATCAAGGAAAACACTACGATTTAATTGTAGCTATTGGACCTATGATTATGATGAAAAATATGACAACTGTAGCAAAATCATTTCATATTCCAATTGTTGTCAGTTTAAATTCTTTGATGGTGGATGGAACGGGAATGTGTGGCGCTTGTCGTGTAAGTGTAGGGGGAAAGACTAAATTTACTTGTGTAGATGGTCCTGAATTTAATGGATATGATGTTGATTTTGAAGAAGCCATGCGCAGGCAGGCAATGTATGATAGGGTAGGGGAGCGGCATGTATTGGAAGAAGAGGAAAAAAAAGAAGGTCATGTTTGTTTTATAGGAGGCGTAACCCACGAAACGCATGACAGGAAAAAAGCAATTCCCGTGCGCGAACAGGAACCCGAAAAACGAATTACAAACTTTGGAGAAGTAAGTTATGGATATAATGAAGAGGAAGCTGTTCTGGAAGCAAAACGATGTCTTCAATGTAAGAAAGCGCCTTGTATAGCGGGTTGTCCTGTTGCGATAGACATACCTTTATTTATCAGGCATATTGCCGAAGGAAATTTTAAGGAGGCGGCTTATGTATTAAATGAAAGTTCTTTTTTGCCAGCTGTTTGCGGTCGTGTTTGTCCACAGGAAACGCAGTGTGAGGGGGTTTGCGTGATGGGAAAAAAAAGTGATGCTGTTTCTATTGGAAAATTAGAACGTTTTGCAGCAGATTGGAATAGAACGCAATCCAAAATTTATCAAACGAGCATCATTCCCAATGGACATAAGGTCGCCGTTATTGGCAGTGGACCTGCAGGTTTGACTTGCGCGGGAGATTTGGCTAAAATGGGCTATGAAGTAGTGATATTTGAGGCTTTGCATATTCCCGGCGGGGTGTTGGTATACGGTATTCCTGAATTTCGGTTGCCCAAGAAAGAAGTTGTTGAGTATGAAGTAAACAATGTTATTCAATTGGGTGTAAAAATAGAGACGGATGTAATTATTGGCAAGACCATTTCGGTAGATAATTTGCTGAATGAGGAAGGGTTTAAATCTGTTTTTATTGCTTCTGGGGCTGGTTTACCGAGTTTTATGAATATAGCAGGTGAAAATCTTAATGGAGTAGTATCTGCCAATGAATTTCTGACACGGAATAATTTGATGAAATCATATCATTGCGAATATTTAACGCCCAATTATGTTGGACGCAAGGTTGCTGTTGTAGGCGGGGGCAATGTGGCTATGGATGCAGCACGTACAGCTATACGTTTGGGGGCGCAGGTAGATATTGTTTATCGTCGTTCCGAGCAGGAACTTCCAGCAAGAATAGAAGAAATCCATCATGCCAAAGAAGAAGGTATCCGATTTAATCTTTTGACAAATCCTGTGGAAATAATAGGAAATGAACAAGGCTGGGTCTCCGCAATGAAGTGTAAACGAATGGAATTGGGCGAACCTGATGCTTCGGGAAGACGTTCCCCTAAAGAAATACCAAACTCTGATTTTATCATGGACGTAGACATGGTGATTATGTCTATTGGCACATCCCCTAATCCGCTTATCGCAAACACAACTCCTAACCTGAACATTAGCAAATGGAAAACTATTGTCGCCGATGAAGACGGACGTACTTCAAGAGAAGGTGTTTTTGCAGGAGGAGATATTGTAAGTGGCGCCGCTACAGTTATTTTAGCTATGGGCGCCGGTCGTAAAGCCGCCGTGGCTATCAATAACTACATAAAAGAAAACTACAAATAAGTGGAATACAATAAATCTTTATAGATATATTTGATAATTTGGGTGGAATATACGCTTGCAACTTTTTGTGTAAACAAAGCAAAATCAACAGGAGAAGTATCGTCTGCTGTATCGGAAATAACTCTTATAACCGTAAAGGGAATTTGATGTTCAAAACAGGTTTGGGCAACAGCAGCGCCTTCCATTTCAACACAAAGAACGGACGGTAATTGACAATGTAGAAGATTTTTTTGTTCATTGTCGGAAAAGAATTTATCTCCACTTGCGATATCTCCCAATAGAAAGTTGGGATTGGAAATATTAAATTCGTCTAGAATATGGAGAGGGATAGTTTCCTGAAGATTTCGGTTTACCAATAGCTGTTTGATAGCTTTTGTTGCGATAGCCAAACGAAGATTATCTGTTTCAAAAAACATTTTGTTTAATAAGGGTATTTCATATTGTTTTATCATAGGACGTGCATCCATATCATGTTGTATCAGACGTTTTCCTAAGACGATGTCTCCAACAGTCAATTCGGGATGAATAGCCCCTGCAACCCCTGTGAAAATAATTTCGGTTACACCAAATTCGAGGATTAATACCGATGCAGTAGCAGTAGCAGCAACTTTTCCCCACCCGGAAAAAACAACAGTTGTTTCCACACCGTTTATCTCCCCCGAAAAATACGTTCGCATTCCTATGGTTTGCTGTTTTTTTGAAGCAAGTAAATCAATAATGCCGTCTATTTCTTCAAGCATTGCTCCCATTATGCCGATTCTTTTCTTGAATATCATGGCTATAGATTATAAAGTTACGAGATTTTTTTCTGTAATATAAATTTTCACGCTGTTAGAGATACGTTTTTTATCCGATTTTATTACATTGTTATCTCGGAAGCACACCTCTTTACTTGTGCATGCTTTTATCTGAACTATGATTTTCGCATGATTTAGAGGTAAGTGGAAAAAAAGTCGATTCTCAAATAAAGATTTAACCCCTTCCTCCTGATTTTTTATTGGATGACGATGATTTCTTACTGTGATATTTTTTATTTTGTGCTTAACTATTTGATAAAAAAAAATACTCCGAAAGTAATTATTCGGAGTATTTTCAATTTCCCCTCAACGAAAGAATTATTCGTTATTGCTGCTTTGGGTACTGTCGTCATTGTTTGACTTTCTTCTCGTCGGAAAACGTTTTTTAAGCTCTTCATAAATTGCTTTTGCGCCATAGATGTCATTTTGGGCAGCATTTTTTGCTTCCTGATAAAACATAAGTGCGGCTTTATACGCCTCGCTTCCTGCAACCATTTCCGTATCAGAAATACTTTCATAGATTTGATTTATATTCGTTTTCAATGCAATTAATTTTACCGCATCTTCTACGTCAATACGCATCTCTTCTATGTCAAAATATTTCGGACACAAATCCGGGTTTTCTTTGGCAAGGTCGTATGCTTTGCTAACAAAACTGTATGTTTTTTCACCCATTTTTATTATGTTTCGTCTTTCTTCTGGCGTCAAAGGTATCATATAAGGCTTGAGTATTTGAAAGATTTCAGCAGCTTTCCTTTTCACATCCTCCATTACATCTTCCGGAACTGATACACTATGTCGGTTATCCATATAAATGATTTTAATTAGAATTGTTTATTAACTTAATAAACACAAAAATCATGCCAGATTTTTCTTTTTTTTATGTTTCAACCTTTTCTGCATTTAAACATGTATAAATAAACAGATAAAAATAAACAAATATACAGCTAATCATTCACACAATTCACTGTCATTCTGCAAATTATAATTGACCTCCTTATATTTTGCTTTGTTCCTGTTCGTAACATAATTAAAGACCTGTTTTTTTTCTTTTATATCTTTATGATTATTTTATTTCGCCTGTTTTTTTTTGAGACGGCTGACATTTTCTTTCTCTCATATTTTCTTTTTTTATGCCTGTTTTAACCTCTTTGCTTCTTGTTTTAGCCTTTTTGCTTCTCGTTTTAGCCTTTTTGCTGCCTGTTTCAGCCTTTTTGCTGCCTATTTCAGCCTTTTTGCTGCCTGCTTTAACCTTTTTTCTGCCTGCTTTAACCTTTTTGCTGCCTGCTTTAACCTTTTTGCTGCCTACTTTAACCTTTTTGGAGCCTACTTTAACCTTTTTGGAGCCTGATTGACCCTTTTTGGTGCCTGCTTTAACCTTTTTGGAGCCTGCTTTAACCTTTTTGCTGCCTACTTTAGCCTTTTTTGTGTCTGTTTTAGCCTTTTTTGCGCCTGATTAAACCTCTTTAGTGATGCAAAATATACTCGCGGCATAATTTTGCGAAAAACAACAACGGATGAAAGCCGTAAATCAATAGCACAGGAAAACGATAAGCAATGAATAATGAGCTGACGCGTGAAAGAAATGAGTAATGGAAAAATATGTTTTGCCATTACTCTATGGACTTGGTTGGACATCATCATGCGTTAGCTCATTTTCACTCGTAAGAACAGCGGAGCTCATTTTCAATTTTCAATTGAAGAAATTTTCAATTGAAGAAATGATTACCTTTGCAAATATTCTTATGCAACAAAAAAAATACATTGGACATATAGCTATTTTAATGGCTAACATTATATTTGGGTTAAATACGCCTGTTTCTCGTTCCTTGATACCGACAACAATAAGTCCCTATACACTTACTTTTCTTCGTATGTCGGGGGCGATGTTATTATTTTGGACAGTTTCTTTGTTTGTCAAAAGAGAGCATGTTCCATATAAAGACATTTTTTTATTGTTATTGGCTTCTGTTTTTGGATTGGTATTAAATCAGATACTGTTTATTGTTGGTTTATCCATGACGTCTCCGATAGATGCTTCGATAGTCATTACATTATTACCAATTATCAGTATGTTTTTAGCCGCTATTATTATTAAAGAGCCTGTTACGTTCAAAAAAGTTTTAGGTGTATTGATTGGTGGAAGCGGAGCTTTATTACTTATTTTCAGTCACGGAAATATACAAACAGGAAATAGTAACATGACAGGAAATCTGGTAATATTGACAAGCGTTGTTTCTTATGCGCTGTATCTTAGTTTATTCAAGCGATTAATATCTTCCTATTCACCTGTAACTATTATGAAATGGATGTTTTTATTTGCCATTATTCTGTCTACTCCTTTTTGTTACAAAGATGTGATACATACTGACTTTTCATTATTAACGACAAATGCCTGCTTACGTATTGGATATGTTGTAGCGTTTGCCACTTTTATTGCGTATATACTTATTCCTGTGGGACAAAAGGTAATGCGACCAACCACTATCAGCATGTATAATTATTTACAACCGATTATTGCTTCTTTTGTTGCTATTGCTTTGGAATTGGATAAATTTGGACTTAAGCAATTGTTATCAGGAATACTTGTTTTTATCGGAGTATATTTTGTTACGCGAAGTAAATCAAGGGCGCAAGTAGAAGCGGAAAAAACAAAAAATATATCAAACCAATGAATGATCAATTATGGAAAGAAGAGACATAACAGGGAAAAAATACTATAAAGAATTATCCATAAAACCCGTCAAACAAAATATAGCACATCATTGCTTCATCGCCATTAGAACTAAGTTAGAACCATTGGATTTTTTTGCCAATATTTTTTTGCAAACCAATTATTTGTTTCAATTATCAAAATCCCCGCTGGAGATGATTATCAAGAATGATGATTTCTCATTCACACTGTTTGAGTATCAGGATACATTATCGGAACATATTACTTTTTGCATTGTAAATAAATCTATGGATCATGAACAATATCTGTTTGGGAAAGAGGAAACAAATGCCTGTTTCGTCTTACATCGAAAATATTGGAAACAAACGACAAATCAACTTGTATTATCTTTTGAAGATGACGAAATAAAAGAGAAAGAGGAAGAAGAAGAAATGGATAAAGAAAAAAAAGATTGGGAAGCATTTAAAATCAATATGGGAGAGTTTTCGACAAATTTGACAGGAAACATAGACTATGTTTTTCCTATAGAAATTCGTACCTACGAAATACTTAAACCTTTATTTATGTACTTGTCTAAGATGAGGTTTTGTAATTATACACTGATACAACCCAAAGATATTACGAATATTGATTTCTTTTTTTCGCAATGGTATGCTTATACGGAAAATGCTAATCCTTCTATAGATGTTATTTTGTAAGTATATTTTTAATATTTTTGCACGTCGGCGTTATTGAATGTTGATAAGGTTTAACTATATAATTATTAAGGTAAAAGAAAATAAATCAGTATGTATACGTATAAGTTTAGATTACTATTTGATGAGGTGGAAGACTTTGTTAGGGACTATGAAATATTAGCGGGACAAACATTTCAAGATTTTCACAATGTCATTATCAAGAGTATAACAGGTTTGAATGATAAGGAATTAGCGTCTTTTTATGTTTGTGACAGAAGATGGGAGAAAAAAACAGAAATAACACTCATTGACATGGAAATAGATAAAGATGATGATGATACAGGAGAAAATGATATGTCCAAAATGATTATGTCTGAATGTGTTTTGAGCGAATTTATTGATGATCCTCACCAACGTTTGATATATGAATATGATTTTTTTAATTTGAAAACCTTCTACATAGAATTATTAAAGACTTATAATGTCAAGACAAGAAAAAAATATCCACAATGCGTATATGCAGTTGGAGAAATGCCACTGTCTATGTTTAATTTGTCTCACGAGGAGATAAAAATCTCTCATTTAGATAATGATATCTCTGAAGATGAAGAAACAAAAGATTATTATGATGAAGAAGACATGCGATTATTAAATGATGATATTGAAATCTAACTAAATATGTCTGAAAAAAACAATACGCTTATTGTTATTGCAGGATCTACAGCTGTAGGAAAGACGGCATTAAGTATACAATTAGCAAAAATATTGCATACGGAAATATTATCGGCAGATGCACGTCAATTCTATAGAGAAATGATTATCGGTACGGCAGTTCCTTCTGTGGAAGAACAAAAGAGTGTTGTTCATCATTTTATAGGACATCTATCCATTTTTGACTATTACAATGTTAACATGTATGAGCAGGAAACATTATGTCTTTTGGATAAATTATTTAAAAAAAATCAATATGTAATACTCACAGGAGGTAGCGGATTGTATATAGATGCGGTCTGTTCAGGAATAGATGCATTGCCCGATATTGATATGCAAATAAGAGATAAATTACAAAATCAATTGAAAACAGAAGGCTTATCTTCTTTATTGAAAGAACTGCAAATATTGGATGAAGCATATTATAATATCGTTGATAAACAAAATTCTAAGCGCATATTAAGGGCTTTGGAAGTTTGTTTACAGACAAATCAAACATATACTTCTTTACGTACACAATCTGTCAAAGAACGAAATTTTAATATTATCCGAATATGTTTAACTTTGCCGCGTAATGAATTATACCATCAAATTAATCTTCGTACCGATAAAATGATGCAAGATGGTTTCTTGGATGAAGCCCAAACGCTCTATCCTCATAGAAACCTAAATGCACTTAATACGGTAGGATATAAGGAATTGTTTGAATATATGGATGGAAAATATTCGATGGAACTATGTATTGACAAAATAAAAACGCATACAAGACGCTATGCAAAAAGACAACAAACATGGTTTGGAAAAAATAACGATTATGCTTATTTTGAGCCATCTCAATGTGAAGAAGTCTTGAAGTTTATTACAAGTCGGGAGTTAATCAATAAATAAATATATTGGAAATATCTTTTCTAACAAATATTTTGCTACTTTTGCATTTCAAAAAATTATATCTGAATAATGGATTTAAAAGAGATTATATCAATACAAGGAAAAAGAGGTCTTTACAAATTAGTATCTCAAGGGAAAAATAATGTTATTGTAGAGTCATTGACAGACCATTCTCGAATGCCTGTTTTTAATTCTAATCAAACAAATCCTTTAAATGGTATTTGTATCGCTACATATACGGGTAACATACCATTAGAGAAAATTTTCAAACGAATATTTCAGCTAACGAAAGGAGAAAAATTATCTGAAGATAAAATGAAAGATAACGCTGAATTAAAAAACTATATGAGGGAAGTAGTGTCTGATTATGACGAAGATAAAGTTCATGTTTCGGATATGAAAAAATTATTTGCCTGGTATAATATACTACATGCCAATAATTTGCTCTCCATTGAAGACATAGAGAGCATGGATGAGGATACAGAAATAAAAGAAGAAGACCCTCAGACGGATAATGAATAATAAATGAATATTTTGACTATTATTAAAATTACAGGATTGTATGAAACAGAAGAATAAATTGTTTGTCATGGATAAGAAGTTAAGAAATGACATCTGGAAACATGTGCTTTGTGTATGTATTTTTGCGTTGGTTACGCTTGTTTATTTCAAACCATTGTTAGACGGAAAAGATATTCGACAGTCTGATATGATGCATGGTGAAGGCATGCTGAAAGAATTAAATGATTATCATGAACAAACAGGAGAATATTCATATTGGACAAATTCAATGTTTTCAGGACTGAGTACTGCTTATTTATCAGGACCTCCAGATTTAAATGTTTATTACTGGTTAGCTCAGCCGATTAAAGCCTTACTGCCGTATTTGAGTTATGCAATTATTTTCATGATGCTTGTCTGCTTTTATATAACATTTATCATGCTGGGTTTTGATATCTGGATTGCATTAGGCGCTTCTTTGGCTTATGCTTTTGGGTCGTATAATTTGATTATCATAGAAGTGGGACATATTACCAAAGCGTATGCCGTTGCTATGATGCCTTTGGTAATGGGTGGACTTGTTTTAGCCTATCAAAAAAGTTTCAAAGCAGGTTTTTTCATGTTCATGATAGGTTTGGGATTGTTGATTGCTCAAAATCACTTGCAAATCACTTATTATACTTTGTTGATGGCAGGGATATATGTTTTGGTGGTTTTTGGTTATTCTATTTTTGAGAAGACTGTCTTGGCGTTTATCAAAAAGAGCGCTGTTTTGTTGATTGCTATTGTATTGGCTATTATACCCAATTTAAACTTATTATATGTTGGATATGATTACTCGAAGGAAAGTATGCGCGGACAAAGCGAACTCGAAGGAAAAAAATCTACAGGATTAAATTATGATTATGCATTTTCATGGAGTTATGGGATTAAAGAAAGTTTAACTTTATTAGTTCCCAATGTTATGGGAGGAAGTTCTACTTTTGAATCCATGGAGCAAATAGAAGAAGGACTTCCAAATACAATGGTTGCATTAAGAACACAACGATTTAATCAAGACCCAAATCAAATTCTGCAACAATGTACTCCTTATTGGGGAGAGCAGCCTTTTACATCAGGACCTGTTTATGCGGGCGCTATTATTGTATTGTTATTTGTATTGAGTTTATTTTTGGTGGAAGGTCGGATAAAGACATGGGCAATTATTGCCATTTTGCTTTCTCTGTTTTTAGCTTGGGGAAAAAACTTTCCATGGCTAAACAATTGGATGTTTGACCATTTTCCTTTTTACAATAAATTCAGGACACCATCGATGTCTTTGGTTATAACGACATTTACCATGGTATTTTTCTCTTTTTGGGGATTGAAAGAATTATTGAACAAGAAAATAAATAAAGAGATTAAACTAAAATATCTATATATTTCAACAGGTATTACAGCAGGAATATGTCTTGTGTTAGCGGTTATACCTGCTATGTTTTTTGAATTTATTTCGGGACGGGAGGCTGTACCTGAACAAATATTATTTACGTTGCAAACGGATAGAGAAGCGCTATGTAGCGCTGATGCGTGGCGGTCTCTTTTATTTATTGTATTGGCGACGGGTTTATTGTGGCTGTTGATTAAAGAGAAAATACAGGCAACTTATGTTGTTATTGCTATTTCTGTCTTGTCGTTTATTGATTTATGGGTGATTGATAAACGTTATTTAAACGATAATGATTTTGAAGTCAAGCAACAGGCTATTGCCAATCAATATGCAGCTCAACCGGTAGATATAGCGATAAAGAAAGATACAACATTAGGATATAGAGTTTTGAATTTGGCTGATAATCCATTTAATGATTCGCGTACCTCTTATCATCATCATTCGATTGGCGGGTATCATCCTGCTAAATTACGCCGATATCAGGAAATGGTAGACAGTTTAATGTCAGATGAAATCAATTATTTCGCTACCAATATTTCTACGGTTACTGACGATAGTTCTCGTAAAAGTTTGTTGAGTAGTTTGACAACGCTAAATATGCTGAATACAAAATATTTTATATTCAACTATTCATCAGCGCCCTTTGTAAATACAGAAGTTTTAGGCAGCGCATGGTTTGTGGATAATGTTTGCATGGTTAATAATGCAAACGAAGAACTTGATTCTTTAAAGACAATAAATCCTGCTTTTACAGCAGTGGTCAATAAAGAATTTTCACCCATGTTATCCAATTGGAAACCAAAATCCGACACCAATTCGGAAATTGTTTTAAAAGAAAAAATACCTAATAAATGTGTGTATACTGTTTCGGCTAAAAAGGATGAGTTGGCTGTCTTTTCTGAAGTTTATTATCCAAAGTATTGGAAAATAGATATAGATGGTAAACCTGCAAATATGTTGCGTGCCAATTATACCTTGCGTGCAATGTTTATTCCACAGGGAGAACATACTATTACATTTCAATTTGAACCAACTAATTGGATAATGGTAAGAAAAATTACGCTTATCAGCTCAATATTCATTATATTGTTGTTGCTTTATGCAATATATTACAGTTATAAAAATCACCATAATCGTCAAGTAGTTATGACGAAACATTGAAGATAATTATAATGTACATATACAATAATAGCAGAAAAATAGAGTTATCAAAGGAGAATGTTGCTAAAAATACAAATATGAGGGCGGAATGTTTTTTCGCCCTTTCTCTATCTAAATTTTTAAGGAAGCCTTTATTTATGAAGATGAAAATAAAAATAAATACTATAATATGTTTTATTTTGTTGAGTTGTTGTTCTGCAGCAGCTCAAACAGATATTGATTACTGGAAAAATGGGAGAACCAAAAGTGAAGGAAATAAAATAAACGGAAAAGAAGAAGGTTATTGGGTGTATTATCATTCGGGAGGAGCTATTTCTGCTCAAGGATATTATTCGGCAGGAAAGAAAGTAGGAGAATGGAAAACATGGCACAGCAATGGACAGAAACAATCAGTGTATTTTCCGCAGACAGGTTCTTTTACCAGTTGGCATGCAAGCGGCGTATTGGAAAGTACAGGTTCTTTTAAAGACTATAAAAAAGATGGTACTTGGAAATTTTATTATCCCGACGGACAAATAGAAAAAATATGTTTCTATGAAGATGATTTATTGGAAGGTGAAGGTAGGGAATATCATCCCAATGGAAAGTTAGCCTTTAAAGGAATATATTATCATGGAGAACTTGAAGGATTTACTACCTGGTGGTATGATAATGAACAGGTAGAAATGCAAGGCATGTTTCGTTATGGATTACAGGACAGTTTATGGTCTTTTTACTATTCGGACGGCATTTTAGGAAGTCAGGGATATTTTAAGGATGGACAGCAAGAAGGAGAGTGGGCATTCTATTATGAAACAGGAGAAAAATGGAAAGCAGGCGCTTTCAAACAGGGACTACGAGAAGGAAAATGGGTTGCATGGTACGAAGACGGGAAAAAACAAAGAGAAGGCGCTTTTCTTCATGATAAAGAAGATGGACTTTGGTTTCAATGGTATCCTTCGGGAGAGAAACAAAGCGAAGGACATTTTTGTCAGGGAGAAATGTGCAAAACATGGTACGGATGGTATCCGAATAAAGTCTTGAATTATGAGATAGACTATGATCAAAATAAAAAGCACGGACAATATACTTATTATTGGGACAATGGAAAACTTCACAGTCAAGGGACATATAAAAACGACCAAAAACATGGCAAGTGGAAAGAATATTCAGAACTTGGAACACCTTTGGAAGCGGGCAGTTATGAGTTTGACAGGAAATGTGGTAACTGGGTGTTTTATAATAAATATGGAGGCGTTTTACGCAAACAAGGCTTCTATGATGATTTTGCACATGGAAAATGGGTAGAATATTATCCTGACGGGAAAAAACATAGTCAAGGCACTTATAATATGCTCAATAAAACGGGTACGTGGACATATTATTCGGAAAAAGGGGAGATCGTGTATCAGGTTCGGTACAAAAAAGGAACGAAAAAAGTATTAAAAGACGTCAAAGAAGATCTTACAACGGGAAAGAGATAATTTTTCACGAAATATGAACGCCATTAATATTATTACATTAGGTTGCTCAAAAAACAAAGTAGATTCGGAGCAATTGGCTGCTCAATTGGAACAAAATTCATTTCGGGTAATCCATGAAGCCACTAAACCATTACCCATTACATTGATTAATACTTGTGGATTTATCAATGACGCAAAAGCACAATCCATCGAGACTATCCTGGAATGTGTGGAACAAAAAACAAATGGACAAATAAAAACACTTATTGTTTTTGGTTGTTTATCGGAAAGATATAAGAAAGATTTGCAAAAAGAAATTCCAGAATTGGATGCTGTCTTTGGGGTAAATTCGTTTAAGGAAATTTTATTTTTCTTGGATGCTAAACTTCACGAGAAAGCATTGACATTTCGGAAAATAAGTTCGCCGTCGCATTATGCGTATTTAAAAATATCGGAGGGATGTAGTCATCAATGTTCATTTTGCGCTATTCCTTCTATTCGCGGTAAACAAGTTTCAAAACCTGTTGAACTCATTCGTGAAGAGGCTACTGCTTTGGCAGAACAGGGTGTCAAGGAATTGATTCTGGTGGCGCAAGATTTGACCCATTACGGATATGACTTGTATAAAAAACGAAAAATATATTCTCTTGTAGAGGAATTGCTACAGGTGGAAAAACTTGCATGGATTCGCCTGCATTATCTATATCCCAATGCGTTTCAGATGAATATTTTGGATTTGATAAAAGAACATCCCCGCATTTGCAGCTATCTGGATATTCCGATACAACATATCAATGATGACATTCTTGCTGCTATGAAAAGAAAAATTACCGCAGATGAAATACGCAGATTATTAGACGCAATACGAAATAAAATACCTGACATTGCCATTAGAACATCTCTTATTGTTGGTTTTCCGGGTGAGACAAAAAAGAAATTCTATCAATTGCGAGATTTTTTGCAGGAATGTCAATTGGACAGGGTAGGGATATTTACATATTCTCACGAAGAAAATACACCCGCTTATACTTTAAAAGATACAATTACCCAAAAAGAAAAAGAAGAACGAAAAGAAGAATTGATGTTCCTCCAACAAAATATCTCCTTACAAAAAAATAAACAAAAAGTGGGTAAAACATTCAAGGTATTAATAGACGCAGAAGAAAATGATAATTTTATTGGTCGCACCGAATTTGATTCTCCGGAAGTAGATAATACGGTAATCATCCCCCAAAAACAACAACACCTCTCTATAGGAGATTTTTATAATGTTACTATCACTAATGCAGAATGTTTCGATTTATTCGGAAAAGTAAAATAAAACGATATGAATTATAAATTATGAATTATAAATTATAAATTATGACCCGTAAGAACAGCAAAGCTAACTTTCAATTGATGAAGGGTGTCAGCTAATTTCATTTTCAATTTTCAATTTTCAATTTTCAATTAACGAAGTTTTCAATTAACGAAGTTTTCAATTAATAGGGGATATTAGGCATCAAATCCACAGGGGGGTATCCCACCATGATTGTAGTTTCAATACGAATACCTATTTGTTCTTCGGGAATATAAATTCCCGGTTCGCAACTAAGTATCATACCCTCTTCAAATATGACATCGGTAGAACCAACATCGTGAACATCCAAGCCAATAAAATGAGAAATATTATGGGGAAAATATTTTTTCATCAGTTCATAATCCGCTGATTGATTTTCTAAATCTGCTTTAGAAAACAGCCCTAAGTCAATTAACTCCTGCTGCATGACAATACTCACCTTTTTATATACTTTGAGGATAGTCATTCCCGGCACAAAAAGCGTTTTAGCATACTCATATACACGTACACAGGCATCATATATTTGTTTTTGTCTTGCCGTGAAGTGTCCGTTTATGGGGATTGTTCTACTTAAATCGCTGGCATAATTACCGTATTCAGCTCCAAAATCCAACAACAATAAATCTCCGTCTTTGCATTTTGAATTATTATCCACATAATGTAACGTACAGGCATTTTTTCCCGAAGCAACAATCGAATCAAAGGCACAACATGCCCTGTTCCGAATAAATTCATGTATGATTTCCGCTTCTACTTCATACTCCCATAAATCAGGTTTGATAAACTGAAGTACTTTATTGAATGCTTTTTCCGTAATACGACAGGCTTCCTTTATTTGTTCTATTTCATAAGGGGATTTAATCAGTCGCATGTCCGCCAAGAGTGGAAACAAACGATGATAATAATGTAATGGGTAATTTGATTTGATTTTATCCACATAAAGAGAGCCTTGCCCCTTTATTTCCGAATGAAATTTTATACTTTCAGCCACATCCAGATAAATATGATGAACATGATAAGCCAGTTTACGTAAGACAGTTTCAAAATCAGTTGTCCAAAGGACAGTTTTTATTCCTGAAAGATTACGCAGACTTTCGACAGTGTGTTTACATCCATGCCAAATGATTTTCTCCTGTGTAATTTGTTCAACAAATAAAATCTCTCTGAGATCAGGATCAGGATGATGTGGACAAATAGCAAGTATGGCATTGGGTTGATTTATTCCGCTCATGTAAAACATATTTGCATTTTGTCGAAACGGGAAATATTGGTCTCCTGTTCGTGGCATTTGATTATTAGAGAAGATTAAAATCAAGGATTTGTCTTCCACAAAAGGTAACAGTCTCTTACGGTTTTCCGCAAAAAACACGGCAGGCATTTCTTCGTATTTCATTTTTTATACAATTAAGTTAAGGCGTGAATGGCTTTAGTAGGACATCCTTCTACACATTTTTTGCAAGCGATACAGCTAGTTCCGTTAATCAAAGCCAAATTATTATCTACAGTTACGGCTGAATACTCGCAATTTTTTTCACATTTCTTACATCCGATACAGGCAACCATACAATTCTTTTTTGCTTCGCCACCCTTATCTCTGTTCATGCAGGCAATAAAAACAACGCCGTCCTCATGTTTGGGAACAATATCAATAATAGAACGTGGACACGCCTTTTTGCAAGCGCCACAAAACACACAATTATCATTAATGACAGGGAGTCCTGTTTGTGTATCAATATAAATGGCATTAAACTTACAAGCTGCCACACAGTCGCCACAACCCAAACAACCAAAAGCACATCCACTTTCGCCTGCATCTAACAGGCTATAGTAGGTACAGGAAGGAATAGAGTTATAGTGTACTTTTGCGGGTGCATTTTCGCAGTTCCCATTGCATCGAACAACGGTCATCTTAGGGGTATTTTCGGGTTCGCCACCACCAAAAATTGCCGATATGGCAGTATTGACAGCAACACCGCCCGGTGGACAGGACAATCCATTCAATCCATCATTCTTTACTACATTTTCCGCAAAATTACGACATCCTGCAAAACCGCACCCTCCACAATTAGCGCCCGGTAATATCAATACGATATCATCTATTTTAGGGTCTTCGTAGACTTTAAATTTTTGAGAAACAAAATATAAAACCACTGCCGCCAAAACTCCTATCGCCGCCAATACAACGGAAGAAAAAATTATTGTATCCATAATATATATATCTATTAGTGTAATATTCGATTTGCAAAAGTACAAAACTATTTCATACAATCAGCATATTTCTTTATTTTATTTGATCAACATAAAAATCTTTTTTGAAACTCTCTGCTTCACAAAGGTTACGACATTATATAGAGTCTGTCTATAAAGTATAATTATGAGTTATGAGTTAGGCTGACGCACGAAACCGCCTAATCAATGCCGTCATTGCGGGTCAAGCCCGCAATGACGGCATTGTTTGGACGGCGTTGATGATTTCTTTTTTATACTTTATAGACAGACACTATTTATATTGTATTTCATTTTCAATTTTCAATTAATGAAGTTTTCAATTAAAGAAAGGGCTGCGCAGTAATGAGCAGCCCAAATTGAAAAAGTTTAATTAAATTAAACACAAAAAAATAATGAAATCTTTTTTGTAAACAAGCAGACAAGTGGACGAGTTTTGTTTACCCGTCCATTTGTCCACTCGTTTACCCATCTACCAATTATTAATTATTAATTATTAATTGGTTGCGTTAATTATTAATTGCTTCACAAGGCGTTGTCCTTTGTATTCCATTGAGTAGAAGTAGACGCCGGCGGCAAAGGTAGTTGTGTTTAGTTCGAGACTATTTGTACCGCGTTTTGTTTCTATGGTCTGTGAATACAATAACTGTCCACTGATACTGTGTACATGAAAAATAACCTCTCCTGCTTCGGGTACACTATAATCTATGTGTGTATTGTTTGTAGCGGGATTGGGGATGTTCTGATTTAAGGTAAAAGCGTTGCTTTCTATCGTATTGATACCTGTATAATCTGTTGTTCGTTTGATTCTTATTGTATCGTTATCAGGATAGATGTCATTGCTTTCTATGTACACTGTCAAATAATATACCGTATCTTCGGGAACAGTATAAGATTGAGTAAACGTATGACTTGTTGTAGACAATGTTCCTATTGCTCCCGTTGTCTCGGTAAACCTGTCTGTCTGTACTCCCTGCGAATTTCTTACCCAAACAGTAATACTGACGCCACTGTTAAAAGGATACAGATCGCTACGATTGCCTACAGTAGCTATTACCTGAACAGAACTGCCTGCGTTATCTGCTGACGACGACAACGGATTGTCTATACTTACTATTTCCAAATCCTTTGTATCTACGCATTCTGTTATTTGGTCTACGTTGTTCGACAGGGTAATATTGCATTCCAGATTTGCCGTAACACGTACAGAATAACTTGCATTCCACGGAACTGTATAGGGATTGACAAATCTGTAAGTATCTTTGCCCATTGCCTGTATTGTACCCGTATACGTTCCTGTGAGTGTGGTATAGGTTGCTATGACAATATCTCCCGTATCTATTTGCAACACCAATGTTATATCGGTCAAATCGACACTGCCGGTATTGGTCAGAACTACTTCCTGCCATACTTGAGATTTCTCCGCTAAACAGGCATTCGGCGCGGATACTTTGTTAAGTTGCACCGACAAGTCAGGATTGATGACAACAGTCGTTTCTAACGTATCATTCAATGGGGTATCATCTAATACGGATGTAAACCACGCTTTTATGGGATAGGTATCCTTTAAGAAGTTAAAGGTCGGACTTAAGACGACAGTATCAGAACTGAACCCTGCCAAACTACCGCTGTTTAATGTTTTGGTAAAAATGTTGGACGTTCCTGTTATTTCTAACGTAACTATTACAGGCGTAACGCTATAATCCAAAACAGGGTCAGTGTGGTTACTTAATACTAACTTCCACTCTTTGTTCTCCATATCGCAGGCGGGAACTCCCAGTGTTAATATTTCTGCAAGTTCTATATCCCGTTTGGCGGTGATACGGATACGGTCGATGTATTGGGTAACATTTCCGCTACGTGATTTCTCCATTGCCTCAAAAACAAGTATCACACACTGATCGACTGCATAAGGAGGCAAATCCATACTGTATTGTCTCCAACCGTAGGCTGCATCGTATTTGATGAGGGAATACAAAGTATTATACGTTGTTCCACCGTCCACTGTAATACGCACTTCTGTATAATCTTCGCAAGGTACCGTATCATGGAAATACCAGAACGACAGAGAAGGTTTTTGCGTGCGACTTAAATCCAAGCGTTGCGTAGACAAAGTAGTCATACTGCCCGGACTGCCAACAAAGGATAATATACTGTCTCCAAATACGGGTTGTACGCCCGCATCAGTTCCCGTACCTTGACGTACTACTTCCCAAGTATGAGCAGTATTAAGCCCTTGGGATGTAAAGGCAGCAGATATTCCACTGCTGAAATCTATATCTATCGGTAATCCGAACTTTTTGGAGGTATAATTTGTCCGTAAGGTATCATCGTATTTTATATTATCTACAGAATTGTTGAAAAATACTTCTATATCATATACCCCAGCAACTACTATTGGAAATGTATCTGTCAGTATTAAAGTAACTCTTTCTCCCGATTTTATTTCTCCTGTGGATATTACAGTAGTAAAACTAAATGGTTCCGGATTGTTTACCTGTATGCTAAAAGTAGCAGGATTTACGGCAAAGTCGTAATCCGATGTAGCTGTATTTTCTACATT
>JAIROC010000316.1 GCA_031257735.1 Bacteroidales bacterium
GTTTTTATTGTTGTTTTTTCTTCGTTATTCAAATTCTTCTGTACTCTTGCTGTATTCAAATATACTTGTTCTCCTACACAAATCGTAATGCACTTTTCACAGTATGTAGGAGCTATTTGGGAGGTGTTATAATACATGGGAGAAACCCTGTAAAAACACACTTCGTGATTGCCTGTAGAAAATACATAAGTAAGATTATCTCCATATATATATTCTTCCCCATCTACTGTCCAATATTGAGATTGTCCAGGATATGATGCTTTAAAAAAATAACTGTTAAGATTATCAGTATTTACCGTATAAGAAAAATTTGAAGCCATTTCGCAATCCATGCAGGAATCATTAAGGAGATAAGTAACTGTCAATTCTGGATGTAATGAATCAACAGGATGATCACTTGAAGCAAAAACCATACATCTATAACGTGCTTCTATTTCCACCCTTGTCATAAAACCGAAATTTGTTGCAGGATTACTTACCCAATTCTGAACCATTGCAACTAAATTAGTAGAATTATCTGTAAAATTATAACTCCATTGAGACGTTGATGCAGGAATAATTATTTGGTTGGTAGTAGTTGTAGTTGGTTGTGTATTCCATGTTACGGTTTGTTCATCCCACGAACTTGTTACTTTCTGAATAAGACCTTGATTTGGACAATACGAATTATAAGGACTTCCGAAATAACATGAGTTTCCCACAACGGGAATACCAGATTGAGATATTGGTCCATATAATTTTAATTCAGCGCTTATAATTGTAGCACATGCGGGGATTGTTGCTAACTCATCAAACTTTAAGAAAGTACGAATAGTTCCAAATACGCCATTCCAAGTCCATGCTGCCATCGGAAGACCATGGTCATTATTGTCATTTTGAATTCCATCTAATGACCAAATAGTCGCATCTTGTCCAATAGTCGCATCGGATTTAAAAGTTACTGTTCTTTGTGTTTGACAAACACTGCTATAGTATAGCAAATCCAATTGTGTAAATGATTTTTTTCATCTGTATTATTTTTTATTAAATTAATGATATGATATTATGTTGAAAACAATCACAAAAATCGTACCAATTTATTATTTGTCATCTCCTAAAATAACTAATTTCTTTCAATTCCACTTGCGCCTTTTGATAGGCTTCAGGAATACCGATGCCTTTAATATACCTTTTTCAAAGGGAATTTTATTTTGCCGTATAGACATATTTTGATACATGACATTATAACTGTTTACACTGTTCTATTGCATTCCATACCATTTTTTGTGTAATACTTTCAACAGCATGAGCAACATACTCTGTTTTATAAAAAGCGTCCCATAAAAAGGGACTGACAACTTTAATCATTCGCCCGTAATCATATATTTCATCAGGACTTGTACAGGTAAAAAGCGCTACGACTTTAATTTTTAACGCTAATGCAAAATGCATTGTCAGCGTATCACCCGTAATTATTAATGAACATGCTGCAATATCTTTCATGAAATCTTTCATTAGCGCACGCTCTTCAAAGAAACGTATTTTATAACCTTCCTGTTTTAGTTTTTCTGCCAATTTTTCATATCCATTCCAACGTTTACTTTTCCATCGTTCCCCTGCACGTGCTTCAATACCTATCAGTTTAGGATCTGTATTGGGAATTATATCTTCCGGTATCATATATTCTTCGCCTGCAAAAGTTTTTCCTATCATCTTGTAAAGGTAAGATTGTACGCTTTCTTTAGCAGTGTATTTCATCTTGTCCGCTAATGCTTTCGGATAAGAAGATATTAAACTTAAATCGAACCATGATGCGCTGTCTTTTGTATAGCTAATTTTTTGTGAGGTTTTATCAATGTAGACGCCAATCAATTTAGTTGATGAAATAGCGGATGCAAGTTCTGCACATTTTCTTTCGTCATCAAGAGATAATACTATATCAAAATGCTGCTCTGCAAGAAAAGAAGATTTTGCGACATCTTCTATGGCTATAATCCGACGTAATGCAAAAAAATTTTCAGGCAATACACAGATGTTTTTCTTTGCAGTTATCCATGTTACTTCATCATTAGAAAAAGCATGAAGTAAAACGGATGTCCTTACTACATCTCCTGTTGCACCTGTCTTTATAATAAGAATTTGTTTTTTCATGAAGGATAGTTGTAATGTTTACTTTATTATTTCTTCCAAAATATTTGCCATATTTACATAGCCTAATTTATGAATGTACTTGCGTATATTGTCTGAATATGGAATTTGCTCTTTTGTATCAAGAATTTTAATTATCGAAGGTAATAAATTTTCAACTTCATTATTTTTCACAACGATTCCTGTTTCATTTGGAATGACAAGTTCCGCAATACCTCCTACCTCAGTAACGACTACAGGTCTTTCAAAACCGTATGACATCATTAAAATACCACTTTGTGTTCCTGAATAATACGGCATTATTACTGCATCTGTAGCTTTAAAGTATGGTTCTACATCTTCATTATCTATGAATTTATTAACAAGTATTACTCTTGATTGCAAAGCATATTTTTCTATTAAGTGTTGATATTTTTCTATTCCTTCATAGTTTTCACCAACAATGAGTAAAGTTGTATCAGGTTTGCTCTCTAATAACTGTGCAAATGTTTCAATTAACCTGTCCAATCCTTTATATGGACGAATCAATCCAAAGAATAAAATAACATTTTCCGAGTGTATATGTAGAAATTCTCGCGCAGTTTGTTTGGAATATTGATTTAGATTATAACAATCATAGATTGACAATGTAGTTCTATGAATGGGTGTTGCAGGAAAATCATGAGTAATTTGTTTCTCAATATAATTTGACTGACAAATAAACGAATGTGCCAGTTTCAATGTTTTTTTTGTGAAAAATTCATCAAACCATCGATTTTCGTGTGAGATATAGTTCTCTACCAGAAAGGTTAATCTTGTTGACTGACATTTTTTTCGCAATCTTTTAGCGATACTCCATATAGCAGGTCCAAAAAATGGCATCCACCAAACAAATATAACTATATCAGGGCTTTCTTTCTTTATAAACCGATATGCTTTAATCCATGTAATCGGATTTATAGAATTAATCAACCTGTAAATTTTACTTGTATGTTCAAATGGAATAATTTTTGAAGTATCATATTGTGTTGTTCCCGGGAAAAATATAGATGGATAAAGCAACGAATATGAAACTGTTAATGCGTCATAACCAAGCGCCGTAATTGTTTTATGCAAATAGGCTTCAACCAATGACTGACCGCCTCTATATGGATATGCAGGACCTACTATAATAATTTTTGCCATTATAATCTATTTTTATTATGATGCGCAAAAGTACACTTTTTTTTATCATTTTTTTTTATCATTCAATTTTTCTTTTAAAGCTAAAAATTTATTTTCATACCATGTTTTTGAAATTGCAGATATAACTATTACTCCGCTAAATAGAAGTATATAAAACAAGGCGCCTCCCAACAAGATATTTGTTTTTAGCAAGAAATCTTTCATAAATAAAATTAAAGAAAAGATGACAAGCATGTGATACATATAAATGCCATAAGAAATTTCCCCCAAATAAGACAAATATTTATTTTTGAATTTCAGCATATTTCTGTCAATAAGGGATACGCCAATAATCAAATAGATAAACAAGCTATCTAATAACAACTGCGGAACGACAGGCAGTTGAAAGAAAAAATTCCAGCACAGGAAGTCTATATGATTACGAAATAATAGATAAACGGCTAAGAAACCGTAGAAAAGAATCTGAAAGGGAATTTTATAGATAAATAAATTGTTTAAAGACTTTTTTCTGTAAAAAATAAAATAAGCGCCCAATCCGCCCATTGCCATCGCCTCAAATTGAAAAGTAGAAATCAAGTAGGCAAACAACGAATTATTAATTATTTCAAAAGAGACAAGAAGTAATAAAACAACTTTCAGAGCAATAATTCCAAAGAGAACTAACAAGATTTTTCGTTTGATAAATTTAAATAAAGGCGCCCATATCAAGTAAAAAAGTTCCTCTACGCCAATCGACCATAACGGATCCAAAATATAAGTGCCATAATAAAAAGTAGCCAATCCAGGTAAGAAAAACACAAACAAATACCAGCTTTGCAGGAATGTATATGGAAATACATAATTAATATGCAACACGTTAAATAGTACAGGCATAATTAAAGTCCCGATGATAAATAGTAAAAAATAAAGTGGCCAGATACGCAACATTCGTTTAATGTAAAAATGTTTTATAGAAACAGCGTGAGTAATCGTTTTTTCTTTTAAAAGCAAATAAGTAATCAGAAAACCGCTTAATACAAAGAAAAATGTAACAGCAGTGCCTCCATTTTCAAAAAAACTCATCCCTTTTAAATGAGTAAGACCATTTTTTATACGAATTGTTTCAGCGTGATGCACAACAACTAAAGAGGCTGCAAAAAAACGGAGAGCATTTAGTCCACTGAAATAACTTATTGATTTATACAAAATTTATTTTTTTAATTATTGGTTATTCTTTTATATAGTACATCTAAATGACAAAGAAATTATAAGGCTACTAGCATAAATTTCGTGATGAGTTCTTTGAATAGTAAACAAGTAGACAAGTTTTCCTTTTATATTTTCGTCCTAAAGAAGCAAGTCCTCCTCGCAATGGATATGCAGGACCTACTATAATAATTTTCTTTTGTTTTCTATTCATATTTTTTTCTTTGTAATCCTGATTATTTTATTGTTTATTCAAATACCA
>JAIROC010000320.1 GCA_031257735.1 Bacteroidales bacterium
TGCGGATATGGCGTCCAAACAGAAGGAATAGAAATAATATTCGGATGATTGCCGAGCAATTGGATGAGAACGATTTTATCATCATCGCTCAGATTGGAATTGAGAACCCGCTTCGCCAGCGTGGTCTCATTGGCGTTGTTTGCGCTTGGTTTCAGCTTTGCCATAACATCTCCTTTTTCACGCAAATCATTTATTGGAAGGGGGTACCCAATCAACCGCGTCACTGGGAGTCTTAAAGAAGTGTCCCCATTTTACGCCCTGATCTTTTTCTGGCTTCATCCAGCTATAAAAGGTTTCCGCGTCAAGCCTAACGTCATTGCCACTTCCTTTCCAATCGTTCAGGGTGTCCCCATAGGGGTCATCTATAATGAAGAAGTCTGGACTGGCTGTAGGATTTTCCGCATTGGCAGGCTGCCATTCACATCCAACAAGACAGACTATATGACCAAGGGGCTGAGTTCGCCGTGTGGGAAAACCGGGGAACTGTCCAGACATAATTATCGGGCGGCCTTCCACGATTTCGTTAACGATTTGCGGCGTCATTCTATTGGTTGAGAATGAAACGGCCGCTTTGCCAAGCCAGCGATTGGTGTATTCGGCGAGATCGGCATGGATTTCAGGATTCTTTCCTTGCTCCATGAAATACGCCTTCAAATTATCTTCAGGCTGTTCATATTTTCCTTCAGGGAATTTCCATCCGATATATGACAGTCCCATGACCATTGAAGTCACTTGGCAGGTCACTAACGGCATAATTTTATTGTTCCTTTGAGAAAAATTTATCTTTCCCCTTGAAACATTGATGCGCCGCCAGCCGTCCTTATCAAGAATAATCTTCGCCATAAAAAAAGTCTCCTTGCTCTAAACGGTAACCGCTATATCTACTGTGACAGGAGAAATCAGCGTTAAATCTCCCGCCGAATATTTTTGAAGAAGATCTCTGTATTTTGTCAAAGCGGCCATTTCATCTTCCGTTTCCCACGGAGTGTTGCCCGTTTCCATATACCAGTTCAAAGTTGTCTGATTGGCGTTCACAATTTTCTGAATCAAAATTCGATATTTTCATTTATCATAAGAGTTCTATTTTTTTTACATTTTTTTATATTATAAGATTTTAACTCTTGACTATTATTATTTTCTACAATTTAATAGGATATTTAAAACGGACTTTTTTAGAAGTAAATGAAGTCTAAACAAAGAAAATGGTGGAATTACTATAATATGAAAGTTATTTTTCGGTTGGCGACATTGTACAATTCTCGCTGCGGGATGTCCAGAAAAACAGTTGCCTATCATCTTATGTTAGCCTTGTTTGTCAGATGGACGCAGGAAAGCGGCTCCTGAATGTTAATGAACAAATGAGGATAAATGATAATTCCAGTCGTTGAAAACGCCGGGAACGACAGGGTAGGTATTGAACTTTACCCTGTCGTTTATTTTCCGAGTCTAATTAGTTGGCGGAGCTTCCGTCTTGCAGGCGGAATGTTGATGGTTCGATTCATTCTGGCGGATTATGAATTTATCAAAACATAAAAGGAGATAAAAATGCTATATAAAGACGCGCCCAAAGAAGACGAATGTGCAAACTGCGCAATGACCATGGTGCTTCAACCATGCGAGGCTTGCCGTTGTTCAATACACGGCATTTTATTACAGCCAATACCTGATTCTGCTAATAAAGGAAGGACAAGCATTTTGACTTGCCCCATTTGTTTAAAAAAATATCGTTCAAATAAACCTATTTAATCATGATTATTATTTTGGAAGGAGATTGGTATGATTATTGTAACTGAAAAAAAGTATCAGAGAGTTATTCTGATAAAGACAGCATGAAATTAGCCATTCTTGAGGAAACCTGCTGGGATGGATTCAAAGCCTTTGCTCATGAAAGTTCTAAAGATATATCTATTCTTATTGGACATTTTCTTAGTATGCTTTCCTTTGATATTCAAAGACTATACAAAACTTCAGGAGCATTGAGCCGATCTGAAATGCTCGGTTTCCAGAATATCGCAAGAAAATTAATGAATGAAAGTCAGGCGTTTAAGAACTTGATCAAATAGTCATAAGAGAAATATTGGATTTCTGTATAGCCCCATTCTTCTTGACTAGATCAAGGAAATTTCGTAATATGCAATCATGCTCATTCTGACGTTGGAATTCCAGTCGAGTCTATACGTACCTCCCTTCGGGGAACACATTAGAAGGAGTTTTCATGATTTATTATGTTAATGAAAAAGCAAACTTAAAAGAAATGACAATTATGTCTTCTAGAACGGATACTGACTTGGAGGACATTGACATCGCTGTTTTTTCTAAAGAACATCCGCCAAAACATGCTGCTATTCTTAAACGAGGAAACCATGAAATTCAACTTGGACGCTTTAAGATAACCCCAAGTCTTCCGAAGTCTCACTTTGATATTAAAGAAGTCAAAGAAGAAATTGACGTTAAATATAAGCGGCAGATTGCGGCTTGGGCCGGAAAAAACAATGCTCATATTAAAGGATACACCAATTGGGCGGCTCTTGATGTGGAATGGAATATACTTAATCCTAAGTATTAAAATAAGAAATATTTGAAGTTTATGCCACCGATATAACTATTTGAAAGAAATAGTCGTTGCGTCCTCTCCTCACGAACTGACAAGCGAACAGGGAATTCCAATGTTTATTCCACGGAGTCTTGTTACCCTATATATAGCTTTAGCTTAACGCTGATAAATAGTCCTGATTCCGTTTAAGCTGAATATCAACGTGTTTTATACGTCTGGTCTCTGTTTTGAAAAGGGGGCGAATCTCTTTATATTTGGCAATTTTTTCTTCAAGTCTTGATTTGAGAAGTCTTATGAATTCCGCTATCACCCAATCTACGGTAGAAAAAAGTTGTTGTTCCACTATGGAAAAATCAGGATATTTAAGCCCGCATTTAAGATTCAATGTCAGGCGATAAATGTGATCATATTCATTTCTTATATCATTTTTAAGCCGCTTAATATAGGCATCCCGGCCAGAGGTTTTTAGTCGGGTCTTGAGATCATTGTAATTTATTCTGTTGTATAGTTCTTTTTTAATTGAACTTATAAATCTGAATCCCTGAAATTCACATTCAGAGCCTACAAAGAATTCAATAACCCTTTTGTCTATTTCCTCAATTTTTGCTATCAAATCAGCATGTAAATTTTCATCCACTTCATCCATGAACTTTTTTAATTCTATGCCCAAATCGTTGTCTTCACGGATGTTAGCCTCTTCTTCTTTCGCTTCTTTAATCTTACTATCCAATTCTTCACGAAGACCGCCTATTTCCAGAGGGCCGAACTTGCCTTTAAACCCGCGCAAAAGAAGAAACACAAGAACACCCAAAGCCACGAAAATAATTATGGTAAGGAAAATCCACCCGTATAGCGGTAACCTTGACAGCCACTCCATTATAACTCCTTATATAAATAGGTTTATCAATCCCTGTAGGTATTCTCATTTCTTTAAATATATTTAAAAGGCGTATTCCGCATAAGAATATTATTCATTCGGTACTATTTAATTATGAAAGCTATT
>JAIROC010000402.1 GCA_031257735.1 Bacteroidales bacterium
CAGGTCTACGGTTTCCAAACCCAAATTCTGTAAAAAGGCAGTTTGAGGAGCCATTGCCGCACCCATATTCCGGCCTGTTTCTGCCCTGAATTTCACTTGAAACGCCCGTTTTCCCGTTCTCCTTCTGCTGGTTTTCGTCCAACACACTTCATAATATCCTTGAATAAAGATATAGTTGTACTGTCAAAAATTTCTATTTATTTGTCAATAACTTCTTTAAATCGGCTGTCCGAGATAAAATGCTTATATTGGTACAATAACTGATGATAGATATGGCTAAACACATCTGCATCCCTACGTTTGTTAGCATCGGACAGTGTACTACGAAAAGGTAAATGTTCTAATCCGAAATGTTTCGTTTTCCCTGATAATCCAAGCATTGCCCCACTAACCTCTCTCAATGAACTACATTTGCTAATACACAAAACAGCATGCTAACAAGGTGATCGCGCGTTGTAACCTTCTTAACATAGTAGTCCGAATTATATTTTTTGACCGATTTTCTAATAATATCAGGGGAAATAAAAGAAATCAGCTGTCTGAAAACTGATGTACCAAAAAAATTGCTATCTTTGCGCATTGTATTTTTATTTAAATTTAACTATTGCGAAAGTACAAAAAAAATCAAGGGGGACATAGAAAGTCCCCCTAATTTTTTATCGGACAACAGTGTTTTTTAATATTGATATATGTTTATCAATAACATATAAAAACACAGACAAATTATCCGTGAAAAAATCACGGATAATTCATTTTTTATTTGTACCTTTGCCGCTGAAAATATTTTAATGCTAAATCATTATGTTACTGAGATTCAAAATAAAAAACTTTCTTTCGTTTTACGAAGAAACTGTGTTTGACATGTTTCCCAATATCAAACGTCCTACATTTTCACATCATATTTACAATGATATGACTGTTCCCTTATTGAAACAAGCTGCTATATATGGAGCAAATGGTTCGGGAAAATCGAATTTTATTAAAGCTATATTTTTCGTTCGTGAATTTGTCACGCACGAAAATTTCTTGAAGCTGGTTGATTTAGACGATTATATTTTCCAACTTACAAAAGAAAAATCGCAAACAATTTATTTTGAGATAGAATTTTATCACAGAAAAAAATATTATCTCTATTGTGTAGAAATCAACAGAAAAGAAATATTCGAGAAGTTATCAATTTCAGGTATTGGAAAAGCAGAAGATAAACTGATTTTTGAAAGGAGAGGAAAAAATATTATTGCTACATCTGTTCAGAATGAAAATGCAGTAAAACAATTGCTTTCAATGAATCCTGAATCATCTATTTTGCCATTAAATTTAAAATTCCCTGTCCTTTCAAGTCTTGATCCCAAATATGTTTATGATTGGTTTTCAAAGAAATTAGGAATAATATCTGTTAACAGCAGGATACCCATGTTGATAAATTTAATGTCGCGAAAACCTAAGATTTTGAATTTTGCCAACGAAGTTTTTGAAAATATTGGAATTGGAATTAAGACGATAGAGATCAGCGATATTCCTTTTGAGGAATGGGCGTCAGAGGCAAAAAATGCTACGGATTTACAACAAATTATTGACAAAAATCCTTTACAAATGAATAGTAATATAACGCAACTCCAAAATAATCGGAATGTTTTGAATATCACTATTCAGAAAGGTATTAAAACTGTACAGGAATTATTATTCGACCAGTTCGGACAATCGGGTTACCATAAAAAAATGAAAATTTCTGCTCAATCAGACGGAACAATGCGGCTTCTGACTTTAATTCCAGCTTTGTACGATGCTATGTTTGAGCAAAAAACTATTTTTATTGATGAAATTGATAACAGCATACACCCCAACTTGATGTTTGAATTATTGCGTTTTTATGTCAACAACCCAACCAATGGACAACTGATTTTTACTACACATACAACGAAATTGCTGAATCAACAAGAATTGGTTCGTCCCGACGAAATTTGGTTAACTGAAAAATCGGAAGGAAACACAAAAATGTATTCACTCAATGATTTCAAACTGCATAATACCCTGAATATTGAAAATGGGTATTTGGAGGGGCGTTATGGCGCTGTGCCTGTAATAGAAGTATTTAGTATTGAACAATGAGAAGTTACGAAAAATCACATCCTGAAAAGTCTACTTTAGAACAAAAACAGCAAAGTAATGATACAGGTATCGTTACTTCGTCATTTACTGTAAAAGATGCAGGTAGAAACTACAAGAAAGAAGATGGTGTGAAATCACCTAAATCCTTTATTGTAATTGTTTCGGGAGGTGAAGTTCGTGAACGTAATTATTTCATAAGAATATCAAATGAAAACCAATTTAAAAGAATAAAATTAGATTTCGTTGCAGCCCCAAGACAAGCTGCAAATTATTTAGATAGAGCGATATATAAACAGGAATACTATGCAAGCAGTCAGGAAGATGAACCAGACCGAATATATATTGTCTCTGATGTTGATAATTATATGAATGACCTTCTAAATATAAAACCTAAATGCGAACAACGTGGTATCCATTTAATTATTAGTAATCCTTGCTTTGAAATTTGGTTGTATTACGGAAAATTCAATGGCAATCCCGTAGATTTTAATATTCCACAAGACAATAGCAAAATAAGTCAAGCCTTTAAAACATATCTTGGACAAAAAGTAAAAGGAGGCGTAAATCCCAAGAACGCAATTTTTGATATAAACGATGCTATTAAAAATACAAAATCTGTTTATCAAGAAGATACAAACGGTATTCCCAATTTATTTTCAACAAATATGTTCCGTTTGGCTGAAGATATTTTGCCTTTTATTGATTCAGAGGTAAAGCGAATGATAAATGAAAAAAATCAAAAAGAGACAGAACATAAAAATGCACTTAATCCTGAAAACTAATCTAACATATTTATCTCGTCTCCAACAAAGTTTTGTTCTTTTATAAAATCGACAAATCGTTTTGCAAAATATTCATTATCGTGTTTTGTATATCGTTTTTGAGTGAACACTTTTGCCAAATTATCCAATTGATTTTCTTCTAATAATTTTTTAGTCAATTCTAAATTTTCTTTTTCGGCATAGAGTTCATTTATGTCGTCGGGAGAATAATCATGATAAAATTCATGATGAATGACAGCGTCTAAAGGAAGTCTGTCTGTTAGATTGGGATTTTCGGCAGGATACCCTAAAGTTATACAAGTAACAGGAACAACATTTTTAGGAAGTTTATAGATATCGCTTAATTCTTTGGCATGATAGGTAACCGTTCCCATGTAACATATCCCTAATCCCAATGATTCTGCAGCAATGCAGGCATTTTGAGTTGCTATCACTGCATCAATAATTCCCCATGAAAAACATTGCATATTATTAAACCCGTCTGTATCTGCATCCCGTTGTTTGCACCACTGCAAAAACCGATTATAATCTACGCAAAATGTAAGTACAACAGGCGCTTCTATCACGGCTTTTTGATTAAAATGAAGAGGAGCTATTTTGTCTTTCATTGCCTGATCACGGTTTATAATAATACTGTAAGGTTGTATATTTCCTGTTGTAGAGCCTCTAATTGCTGCCATTAAAATTTGTTCCAGAACATCGTCATCAATATTTTTGCTTGAATACCGTCGAATGGAACGATGTCCTAATAATGTTTTTATAGTTTCATTCATAGATAATGGTTATTTATAAAATACAATAAGCGATAACCTGTTAGATTATCGCTTATACATCTATTTAATTCGCATGGAAAATCACTTAATCCTACTTAATAGCATCTTTAAATCCTGCATTATCTTTATATTTTTTAAACTCCATGTCTTTTGCGGCTTGGATTTTAAAACTTGCATTCTTTGAGCAGGCTTCTTTCAAGTTTTTATAGATATCTGTTTCAGTGTTTGTTCTTGCGGCTACGATTGCTAATAGATAGTAATCGTCAGCCGTTTTATTAGCGATACAATCAAGTGTTGATTTTGCTCCTGTATAATTTTTACTCAATACTTGATTTAATGCAAGATTATAATCGCATTTTGTATTTGCCATTTTACTTGCAGCGGCAGCATAATCTCCATTCTTTACATCCAATACTCCTTTATTATAAGATTGTGAGAAGCCTGCTTTTTCGGCTTCATCGAATGCCTGCTTAGCTGCTTCATAATCTTTATTCATCATCGCCAGAACGCCTATGTTGTTTAATATAATTCCATTATTTGGAGATAATGAATTTGCTTTATCAAGTAATTGTTTTGCTCCGTCTTTATCTTTTTCATAAGCCTTGATGCAAGCCCAATCATTATAAGCTCTATAATCATCGGGGAATAATTTGGTAGCTGTTTCAAAGATTGTTGCTTTTGTTTTCACATCTGTCGTTAAAGATGCGGAATACAAGAGTTCCGTCAAACGTAATGAATCTGGATGTTCAGAAGAAAGTCTTGCAATTTCCTCATCTGTTTTGGCGTCGGTGCAAGAAATTGTAATAATAGCGCGACGTAAGTCAGGCAAAACATTATCAATTTCATTATAGATTGCTATCATATTACGAATTTGCTGTTGGCGTTGATCTCTGTCTGCCTGAGAGCGAATTACATTTATAATTTGGTCTTTTTCTTTGATAGAAGATGTAGCCATCGCAGACAAGAACCCGTCCCAATCTTCGCCTTTATCTTCAAGCGTAAATTTAATTTCTTTTTTGAGGTCAGCAGGTTTTACTTTTTCAGCTTTAGCTTTGTCTTTAATATATTTATCATATTCTTTTTCGAACCAGCTTTGAGCTGTTTTAGAACGGTTACTTGACAGTTCCTGATTTCTGTTTAATTCACCTTCGGGAGAAGCCCATCCTGTGATGTCTACGCCAATTATTTCAGGATATTTATCCATAAAAGGCATGAGTTCTTTCAATGCCTGTTTATTTTCATCCTTTTTATTTAGCGGGACATTCCAATTCAGGTTATCTTT
Source organism: Bacteroidales bacterium (assembly GCA_031257735.1). GTDB lineage: Bacteria > Bacteroidota > Bacteroidia > Bacteroidales > WCHB1-69 > JAIROC01. The sequence continues at coordinate 4,947 of JAIROC010000402.1, forward strand.
GTTTAGTTCATAATAGATTAACCCGACTTTGGTTGCGATTTGTTTTCCTGTGTAACCGTGATCGGCAAATACTAAATAGGAACCATTGGTTGCATCTTTTTTATATCCCAGATTAGGATTGGTTGTTATGCGCTCAGAGGTTGCGATAGTACCTTCACCGAATTTAACTTCGTCGAAAGTTGCGCTTTTTGTTTTTAAATTGGCAACCGATGTTCCCGCAAGGATACATGTAGCAAATGCTGGTTGGTAGTCTATTGTTTGCGAAGAAGAAAAACTGCCTCCATTTTTGTAAGAAATAGTTTGACCTTCTCCTGTTGCCTTTTCTCCTTTTAGTTTGATAGGTTGCAAATTGACTTTTGTCCCGTCATCTGCTTTGACGAATGGGGTGATAGTCACATTAGCTTTTTTATGGAAATATTTTTGTGGATAGGATCCTTTTATTTCCATTGTCATTTTGCCTCCGTGAGCTTCTAAAGGATTAGGCGTTACCGAATAGGTTACTTGACTTTGTTTTTTTACCATTTTTTTTAGTCCACAACCTGAAAAGATAACGGCTGAACTAAGTAAAAGAATTGAAAAAATTTTTGTTGCTTTCATAGAAAAATTGTTAATTTATTTTTGTACTTACTCTGTTATTTCAAATATATGTTTCGGATATTTTATTTCATCTTTAACGACAAAAGCCTGTGGAAAATCTGCCAGAATTTCTTTTCTAAAGCCTCGTGCTTCTGCACGTGTCCTAAAATCTCCAACCTTTACTCTGAAGTTAGGTTCTTTAAATGAAATATATGCACTTGTTTTGGGATATTTAGACAAAAATGACCTGCGTACATTTTCGGCTTTTTCTCTGGAATTATTACCAGACTCAAAACATATTTGTACACAAAATCCCATCAACTTTCCACTGTGATTTCTATTAATCGTAACATGTTTCTCTAATAAATCCGTAACTTTACCTTCCGTGTGTACTAACACTTGGGCAAAACTATTCACCTGATACAGTGATACAAAAAATAAAATCAAAGAAAAATTTATTAGCTTCATTCGTATTTTAATTTACCTTTAAATTTGAGATGCAAATGTACATATTTTTTACATATCAAACGCAAAAAAATAAAAAAAAATATATCTTCTTCTACTTGCTGTTTGAAATCTGTATAACATGTTACATCTCTATTATTTCTATTATCAATTATAATGCCAAAATTGTTAAGTCCTTTTTTTGTATTTCTCAAAACCTGCATGAAAAAAATTATTGCTTTATCAAAAGAATTTAACAAGAAGGGAATACCTTTTTAAAATGATCATGCAAAGATTACGTATCAAATTGTAATTGTAACCACTTTACACTTTGTAGATATTTTCTACACTTTGTAGAGTATATCTACAATCTTCATTGGGTGATAACGCTTATATAGTGTCTATCCGAAAACTATCAAACGTTTCGTATATTCGTCATTAAGAGAGTTATGAATTATCTCTGTCAAACTAATATAACTCATAATTACAAAATCTATCCATTCTTTCGATGCTTCATAAAAATATTTTACATTCAATCCAACATTGGCAGGATAATTTTCAAGGTATTCAAATTCCGTAACTATGGGTATACTAGTATTTTCAAGTGCAATATGAATAGTTCTTCGGTGAGCATGTTTATGAATATTTGTTACATAAAACCCACGTCCAAAGTCCAAAAATTCACGACCTTTGAGCAAATCAATATTTTCAATTCAGGTGTCGCTGCCATGAAATACTTTCATAACCATCCTCCATTATTTCGACATATTTTAAATAAAGTCATCACCGTATCATGTTCCGAACGCGTATGTTCATACTCGTAATGATTGTCTAAATAATCCAAACCTCCGAATTTATCCAAATATTGAAATACTTCCGGTACAGGACGATTACCCACCCCGCGCAAACTCGAAAATAATAAAATTGATATAGAGAATACGGTTCATTTTAGGATCGCCGCTATCTAATATTCTTTTGTCTTCTTCTGATATTGTTGCCATAATTTTATCTTTTCTATCTTTTCTATCTTTTCCGTCTCATTATATCATACCTGCATTCTTATAGCAAATCCCGTACAAATACACAATACCCATCAATTTTCGTAGAGATAATCAAACTCTCTGTACTCCTTTTAAATAACTTGATTGCTATTTCTTACGTTCTGTTTTTACATTATTTTACTTCATCAATTCTGCAAAATACTTGTAAAAGTAGGGAATAGTTTCAATTCCTTTATAGAAATGGGATACAGGATAATTCTCATTAGGAGAATGAATAGCATCTTCACCCAATCCAAATCCCATAAGAATGGATTTAATTCCCAATATTTTCTCAAACCCTGCAATGATGGGAATACTACCTCCGCTTCGGGTAGGAATAGGTCTTTTCCCAAAAGTTGTTTCGAGCGCTTTTTCAGCAGCCTTATAGGCGGGCATGTCAATAGGCGATACATAACAATCTCCCCCATGTAAAAATTCAACTTCTACCTTTACCCCGTCAGGAGCAACAGATTTAAAGTATTCTTTAAACAATTCTCCTATTTTGTGAAAGTCTTGATTGGGAACCAAACGGGTAGATATCTTTGCAGATGCTTCGGAAGGAATAACTGTTTTCGCGCCTTCTCCCGTATAACCTCCCCAAATACCACAAACATCAAAAGTAGGACGAATACCGGTACGTTCATTGGTTGTATAGCCTTTTTCCCCCAATATTTCGCTGATGTTTAATTCCTTTTTATATTTATCCAAATTAAAAGGCGCTTCTGCCATCAGTTTTCGTTCATACTCTGAAACCTCTAATACATCGTCATAGAAATGAGGGATTGTAATATGGTTATTTTCGTCCAACATCTTTGCAATCATTTGGCATAAAACGTTGATAGGATTAGCCACAGCGCCTCCATACAAGCCCGAATGCAAATCACGATTTGCTCCTGTTACTTTTACTTCCCAATAACTTAACCCGCGTAAACCCGTAGTAATAGAAGGAATATCTGAAGCTATCATACTTGTATCCGATACCAATATTACATCTGCCTTAAGCATTTCTTTGTTTTCCTTACAAAAATCGTATAGACTTTCCGAACCGATTTCTTCTTCACCTTCTATCATAAACTTTACATTGCAGGGCAATTGATTGGTTTTAACCATAAATTCAAAGGCTTTTGCATGCATAAAGGATTGTCCCTTGTCATCGTCCGCTCCTCTTGCCCAAATTTTACCGTTGTGTATTTCAGGTTCAAATGGATTAGTTTTCCATAATTCGACAGGATCTATCGGCATTACATCATAATGTCCGTATACCAATACAGTAGGTTTATTTATATCAATAATTTTTTCGGCATATACGACAGGATTTCCTTTTGTTGGCATTATTTCGCATTTATCAGCGCCGGCTTTTAATATTATCTCTTTCCAGTATTCTGCGCAACAAACCATATCTGATTTATGATCACTCATAGAGCTAATGGATGGAATACGTATTAATCCAAACAGTTCATCCATGAAACGTTGTTTGTTTTCCTCAATATAAGAATTTAAATTTTGCATATTGTTTTGAGTTTAGTAATTATTGCAAGAGTAACGTGTG
>JAIROC010000457.1 GCA_031257735.1 Bacteroidales bacterium
TCGTTCGCTCTATCCGAGCAGGCTATGCCTGCATTTATTTTTAATACGTTTTACTGCGCAGGTAGAACCTGCGAGGATAATTCGAACGAGGTAGAACCTCGTCCGAACAGCGCTATTGGTTTGTTTTCGCTATTTCATTCTGTTCATTCTGTTCATTCTGTTCATTACCCCTCGTTCGGAGAACGCATTGATTGTTAGGGATTACCACGTCGCTGCGCTCCTCGTAATGACGGCATTGATTGTTGCGAAAATACATTAAAGACAGACACTAATTAGCTCCGCTGCTCTTCGTTTCGGGTCATAATTATTTCTCTGTATTGTCCTGTTCACTTGTTCTTTCATTTTCAATTTTCAATTTTCAATTTTCAATTAACGAAGTTTTCAATTATTGATTTAGGTCTCTTCTTTGTAATAGATTTTATAGTATTTTCTTCCTGTTTCATCTATTCCTTGTTCTATCAATTCCCTGTTTCCATGAACATAAATATGAAAATTTTTATCCAATTTAATAACACTTTTAAAAACACGCGCCTGTTTTTTGAGGGCGTTGTCGGAGATAGTAAAATTATCTGCAATATCCATATCATATTCCTGTTGGTAATTAGATTTGAATTGAGTAAATGTATCTATGATTTTAGGATGTTGCATAACTTCATTGGTAAAATCTTCCATGTTGAAGTTGTCATTAGTTTTAAAGAAATTAACGGATTTGTTTAGCAAATCTGCCTGATCGGCTTTGCTGACTTCGTATTGTTGCGGCAATTCTTTCGTGATAAATGTTTTGGTTAGCGTCAAAAGGTTTTGTGTATTATAATATTCATCCTGCCTCTGTCTCAGAGAAAGAAAATCATCTATCCAATATTGTGCTTCAACTCCTTTACTAATGTTATCAACGATAGAAATAATGTATCCCTGTTCTTTTTCGATATTGAGAATTAAACAACCTTTGTCCATTTTATGGATATTAGTTCCCTGTTCCATTTGGATAGAGGTAGCGTCTGCGGAAAAAAGAGTTTTCAAGAATACATCCTGATTTTCGGCTTTAAAAAGTCCAATGGCATCTACTGCCTGTTCATTGACAAGGTAGTTTTTAAAATAGACAACATAAAATTCACCTCCCTTAATCTTTGGATGCGTACTTGCATTGTATAAACATTGGGCTAAGGTAATGGAATGTTCAAATAAACTGTGAGCATTATCAAATATTTCCGATGCTATTCTGTAGATTTCATTGTTTTGACAACCATTTTCGTGATAAAAATTGAAATGTTCTTCCGACTTAAATGATGAAAGAAAATAATCAAGCAATAAATTGTTCAAATTTTCGTCCAAGAGTAGAGGCATAGGGGAAAGAAACATGCCTTCTTCGTTATTTTTATTTCCGACTTTGTGTAATATAACCTGTTGTATTGTTGTGGCGTTCATCTTAAATTAATTAGTAGTTACTTTGGCGTTTTATTTTTTCTAATGCTTGCAAAGGTATAAAAAATATTGTCCAAGATACAAATAAATGAAAAAAATCGTGTACTTTTGCAGGATTAATTTTAAAAGTAATACAAAAATAAATTATGTCAACAAGGACAATCATCACCATGCCCGGAGACGGGATAGGAAAAACAGTTTTAGAACAATGTATTCGTCTGTTAAATGCAGCAGGATTTGAAGCAAACTATATTCAGGCAGATATCGGATGGGATTTTTGGCGACAAGAAGGAAATCCATTACCTGAACGTACCATCAATTTATTGGAAGAACATAAAATTGGTCTATTCGGTGCAATTACCTCTAAACCGAAAGATAAAGCCGCTACCGAATTAATCCCTGAACTGCAAAATAAAGGATTAGTATACTATAGTCCTATTGTAACCATGCGACAAAAATTCAAGATGGATATTTGTATGCGTCCATGCAAGACCTTTAAAGGTAATTCTTTGAATTTTATCCGTCGTACAGCTGACGGAAATTTTGAAGAACCGTTGATTGATACAATGATTTTCCGTCAAAACACGGAAGGTCTTTATGGTGGTGTGGAATGGAGTAATGCACCCAATCAAGTATGGGACGCCTTCATGACGCATCCTAAATTTGCTGGAAATTTTGGCACACAACCCAGAGATGAAGTGTTTATTTCTACCCGTATCCTCACTAAAAAATATACGGAACGTATCCTTCGGGCTGCCTTTAATTACGCAAAAGAAAAAGGGTTTAAAGAGATTACTGTATGCGAAAAACCTAATGTTATCCGTGAAACGTCAGGGATGATGCTCAAATTAGCTCAAGATATTGCAAAAAAAGATTATCCAGATATTGCAGTTTGGGATACCAACATTGATGCACAAATGATGTGGCTGACTAAAAATCCGGAAGATTATCATGTTGTTGTTGCTTCCAATATGTTTGGAGATATTTTATCGGATGGATTTGCAGGTTTAGTAGGAGGATTGGGTTTTGCGAGTTCGGCTCAATTCGGAGAAAATGGCGTCGCCGTATTTGAACCTACACACGGTTCCGCTCCAAAGTATGCCGATTATGATGTTCCGATTGTCAATCCAATTGCAATGTTTTTATCTGCCTGTATGATGTTGGATTATATAGGTGAAAAAATATTGGCAAAGAAAATAGAAAATGCAATTGCAATCGTTGTCCAAGAAGGAAAAGTAAAAACATACGACATGATGAAATTGCGGGGAAGTAGAGATGTGCTTCAAAAAGGCGCTGCTTCTACCCTTGAAATAACCAATGCTATTATTGATAGATTAAACGGATAATTATTTTTTATAGAAATGTACAAAACAAACACTTGCGGGGAATTAACAATAACAGAAGTCGGACAAAAAGTTAGGCTTTGCGGATGGATACAAAAGTCAAGAGACTTGGGGGGAATGACCTTTATTGACTTGCGAGACAGATACGGCATTACCCAATTGACCTTTAACATGGAAACCAACCCAACCCTCTGCGAACAGGCACGCACGCTTGGACGTGAGTATGTTATTCAGGTAAAAGGAACGGTTGCCGAAAGATATAACAAAAATAAAAATATCCCTACAGGCGATATTGAAATTATTGTCGAAACTGTCAATGTCCTTAATGCTTCCAAATTACCGCCTTTCACCATCGAAGACAATACCGATGGAGGTGATGAATTACGTATGCAGTATCGATATTTAGATATTCGCCGTAATGCTGTGAAAAATAATCTGCTGTTTCGACATAAATTGAGTATGGAAATCAGAAATTATTTAAGCGGACAAGGTTTTGTTGAAATAGAAACGCCCTTTCTAATCAGTTCAACACCTGAAGGCGCTCGCGATTTCCTTGTTCCTTCCCGCATGAATGAAGGTAAATTTTATGCCTTGCCTCAGTCTCCTCAAACATTCAAACAACTGTTGATGATTGCCGGGATGGATAAATATTTTCAGATTGTCAGATGTTTTCGGGATGAAGACTTGCGCGCCGACAGACAACCTGAATTTACTCAGGTGGACTGTGAAATGTCATTCGTAACGCAGGAAGATGTTTTACAGACATTCGAAGGATTGTACAAAACGCTGTTTCAAAAGATGAAAGGTATTTCAATGGAAGATTTTCCCCGCATGACCTATAACGATGCTATGAAATATTACGGTTGCGACAAACCTGATCTTCGTTTCGGAATGCCTTTTGTAGAACTGAACGATCTCTTACAATACCGTAATTTTTCATTATTCAACGAAGCGGAACTTATCATTGGCATTTGTGCCGAAAATTGTGGCAACTATACCCGTAAACAATTAGACGCCTTAACCGATTTTGTAAAACGTCCCCAAGTAGGAGCGGGCGGATTAGTGTATATTGTGTGCAATGCGGATGGAAGTTTTAAGTCGTCCGTAGATAAATTCTATGGACAGGAAGATTTACAAACCGTTGCGGAAAGGTGTAATGCTAAAGCAGGCGACCTGATACTAATATTGTGCGGAAAAACAGAACAAACACAAAAAGCCATGAACGAATTACGCCTCGAAATGGGAAATCGTTTAGGATTACGCAGTTCAGACCTGTTTAAGCCGCTTTGGGTAATTGATTTTCCCCTCTTGGAATGGGATGAAGAAACCCAACGTTTCTATGCAAAACATCATCCTTTTACAGCGCCCAAACCCGAAGACGAATATTTATTGGAAAACAATCCTGCGGCAGTACGGGCAAATGCTTACGATTTAGTCATTAATGGCGTAGAGGTTGGCGGAGGTTCTGTTCGTATCTATCAAAGAGAAATACAAAAGAAAATGTTTCAAGTATTAGGTTTTTCCGACGAGGAAGCACAAAAACAGTTCGGGTTTCTAATGAATGCGTTTGAATATGGAGCGCCTCCTCATGCGGGTATTGCTTTTGGATTTGACCGTATGTGCGCTGTTTTTAATGGCGTAGACTCTATTCGCGATTTTATTGCCTTTCCCAAAAATAACTCGGGAAAAGATGTTATGATCAATGCACCCTCTTCCGTCAGTAAAGAACAATTAAAAGAACTCAACATCACAGTAAACGAGTAAACGGGTGGACGAGTAGATGGGTGGATATTGAGATGTTTGAGGAGTTATATCACCAACAATGTATTGCTAATTAGTGTTTGTCTATAAAGTATAATTATGACCCGAAGCGAAGCGGAGAGCAGCGTAGCTAATTATGCTGACGCACGAAACCGCCTAATCAACGCCGTCATTGTGAGTAATCGTTTTGATTCTCAAAAGCACAAATGCAATGACGCCGTTAGTCGGACATCATCATTTGTCAGTTTATTTTCAATTTTCAATTTTCAATTTTCAATTTATGCCGACTTTATAGACAGGCTCTAATTATTCATCGCAGACAAGTAGACGAGTGAATAGAATGTATAATACTCCATCCACTTGTCTACTGACAACGAAAAACAACCAAAAGAAATAATGCAAATTAGATAAGATAGATACTAAAAATCTATGTTATCAGCATCAATGTTAGAGCCTCCAATATAAGGTAAACGGTCAATAAAATCCATATCTTCGGGCGAAATAGAAAAGTCAAAAATCTCTGCATTTTCTATTATACGCTTTTTGTTTATCGATTTAGGAAGAGGTACTATCTCATGTTGTAAACACCATTTGATACACAATTGAGCCACTGTTTTATTATATTTGGCAGCTACTGCGATTAGGTCTGGATTATCCAATATTTTTCCACCGGCTATAGGTCCCCATGCTTCCACAGCAACGTCCGTATGTTTGCAATATTCAACAGTAGACGATTGCATGAAGCCCGGATGAAATTCTAATTGATTTACATGAGGCATGATATCAACCATCTGCATCAAAGATTTTATTCGATATCTTTTAAAATTACTCACCCCTATACTTCTAATTCTTTTGTCGAGATAAAGTGTTTCAAAAGCAGCCCATGTATTACGGTTAATTTCTTTCCATCGAAGATCCCTTACCAAGGGCCAATGAATGAGATACAAATCCAGATAATCTAACTTCAGTTTTTTCATAGATATATCAAAAGCCTTTAAAGCGTTATCATATCCTCTGTCTGTATTCCATAGTTTACTTGTTATAAACAATTCACTTCTTTCAATACCACTTCTTTTAATTGCTTCTCCTACGCATTCTTCATTTTCATAGACTGATGCTGTATCAATATGTCGATAACCAACCTTTAAAGCATCTAGTATAGCATTTACGCCTATTTCTCCGTTCGGAATTTGCCAAGTACCGTATCCGACACAAGGTATTTCCACTCCGTTACTTAAAATAAATCTGTCATTTAATGATTTCATCTTATTTTATTTTATATTTATTTATTTAATTCATCTATCTACTTAAACAACTTTCAAAGAGAATTGTTTATTTTTTTCTTTCTGAGGTTATAAATTTGTTTGCTAAAAAAGGAAATCTTTTATGGATTGCGAACATAGAATACAAGAAGGTATGTATTATCTCGTCCTGAAAAAAGTTGACAGATTTTTACTGCATTTTTACTGTTCATTTTTACAAATTCCATATCCATTCTTTTGTTCCTTTTTTCTTCACTATCTTTTGCGAGAACAGTGAAAGAAAAAAAATCAAACCATCATCTCATATACCTCCTGTGATATTTTTAAATTTAATCCTCAATGAAGACAACGAATATTATACATCTCTATTGTCTGAGCATATACTATTTTTAACTATCTGAAACAAATATCAAGCATATATTCATTTTTGAGTATCCCATTTACCCTTTCTACAAACTCAAATTCAGAACTTTTGACGTGAGACAGATACAGGAACTAATAATAAGCGATATATAAAAACAGTACCAAAAATTGAAAATGAGTTATGGGTTATGAGTTATGAGTTAGGCTGACGCAAACTAAAATAATTAGTGTCTGTCCGAAAACTCATAAATTCATTTCTTCAATGTATAATTGTAATCAGAGAATAACGGTAAAGGGCTGAAAGCCCGCAATCAATAGCACAGGGCAACGTCCTGTGTAACGTAATTTCCTAAAAACTAAGCCCTGAAAGGGCGTAATCAATTATAGGATGAAATGATATTTTGGGAAAAAATTGATTACGCCCTTTCAGGGCTTGAGAGAGAGGGGGCATCGTTCATTTCACAGGGCGT
>JAIROC010000502.1 GCA_031257735.1 Bacteroidales bacterium
CAGTTCAGAAAAGGTATAGCAATAAAAAGTCTTTCCGGTGCATCTTTGTCTAAAATTCCTATCCCTCTTCCACATCTCGCAGAGCAGCATCGCATTGTTTCCCGCATCGAAGAGTTGATTCCCCTTATTGACGAATACGCAGATAGAGAGCAGCAGTTGGCGATACTAAATACAACTCTCCCTGATACTCTCAAAAAATCTATCCTTCAACACGCTATTCAAGGCAAATTAGTTCTCCAAAATCTCAGTGATGAATCCGCCTCTGTCCTGCTCGACAAAATCCGCAAGGAAAAAGAGCAACTCATTAAAGCAGGTAAACTCAAACGTGATAAAAACGAATCGTTTATCTACAAAAATACAGTGGATAACTCTTATTATGAGAAGACAGGCGGCGAAACAAGGTGCATAGACAATGAAATACCCTTTGATGTGCCGGATAGTTGGGAATGGGTAAGACTGAAAAATATAATTGAACTGTATTCTGGCAGAGATTTATTACCACAAGAATATAATGCCAATTATCAAGGTGTTCCGTATATCACAGGCGCAAGCAATATATCAAACGGAGAAATAATCGTTAATAGATGGACAAAAACGCCTGCTGTTGTATCAATAAAAAATGACTTGCTAATCAGTTGCAAAGGAACAGTTGGCACAATGGCATTTAACACGTTGGGCAATATCCATATTGCACGGCAGATTATGGCAATAAGAGCGTTTTCTTTTGATATTGAATATATTAGAATGTTTTTATTGTGGTATATGCCCAATCTAATTCAACAAGCAAAAAGTATGATACCCGGAATATCTCGTGAGCATATTCTTGATGCTTTAATTCCTGTTCCTCCCTCAAAAGAGCAGCAAAGGATTATTGAAAAAACGAATCAAATATTTACTCTATGCCATTGATTATACAGAACATATTGTCTATTGCTTTAACGATTGCCTTTTGTTTAGAAATAGGTGGTAGTGGAAAATATAACGTATCAATTGCTTGTCCTGTTAAGTGTTTTATTGTTACTCCTTTACAATAATCATCTAAAATATGACTTGAATAATAGTACCAAATCACATACATATAAAAATCGGGGTTAATATCGTTCTTAAAACGTACCCTATGAATTGCATTTTGGTATCTTATCAGCGTATTATTCTTATAAACAGCGCATCGCCCCGCTTCGCCACCTTCACATATTAACAAGTCGTTAAATTTTATGCTATATCGTTCTGTTTCAGATTCTTCAAATCTCATTTCTTTAATATCTTCCAAATCAACGCTACCCCAACGAACATTAACACTTCTCAAATAAGGTTTGAATATTCCTTTATTCTTTTGTTTATCAAGTGTTTTGCCAAGTGCAATATCTGCAATACTTTTTATCCGCACCCAAGCCCACGATTCGGGTATCTCAAACGGCAATTCCTCATCTATACAGCGAATTTCGCCGCCTGTCTTCTCATAATAAGAGTTATCCGCTGTATTTTTGAAAATAAACGACTCATTTTTATCGCGTTTGAGTTTACCTGCTTTAATGAGTTGCTCTTTTTCTTTGCGGATTTTTTCGAGCAGGACAGAGGCAGGCTCGTCATCGGGATTTTGAGCAACTAATTTGCCTTGTATGGCGTATTGCAGTATAGATTTTTTGAGTTTTTCAGGAAAATCAGTAGTCAGTTGGGCTTCTTTCTTTTCATATTTATCATATTCGGCAATCAGAGGTTCGAGTATTTCTAATTGATTGACAATTCGTTGTTGTTCAAAAAGAGGTGGTATTGGAATAAAGAAGTTGTTAAAATTTTCTTGTGTTAATTGATTGACAGTTGTAGTTCCACTAACCACGTGTAATTGATTGAAGAAATAATCTGATTGAAGAAAATTATAAACATATTGATATATAGGCGTTTTGCAAATAGTCATAAAAGCGCCAAATGTCATTGGTTGCTCTAATTTACCAATTATTGCTGACTTGCCAACTAATTTTTTACTTCCATTTCTTGCACAAATAAGTATATCATTCTCTGAAACAAATAGTTTCTCATTTATCCCTTTATTTACGCGAACAATATCACTTAAACAAATTTTTCCATTTTGTATATTAGAAGAACGCAAAACAATAATGCCGTCCGATTGTACAACCTCTTTTGGTGCATAAGTTAATCCAATGTAGGATTGAGATATATTTTTTATTTTTACCCACTCCCACCCCTCCGGCACTTCAAACGGTATTTCCTCATCAATACATCGTGTTTCATTCCCTATCTTCTCATAATAGGAATTACGCGATAAAGAAAAACAATCTTTTTCGTTAATTAACAAAATATAAAATGCATAAAACAATGAATAAAGAATTTGAAAACTATCTGAAACAGACGAATATGTCGGCAAATACGATTTCTGCCTATATGTTTGCAGTACGGTTTTATGAATTGACTTACAAGGATTGGAACAAACGCAATCTGCTCCTCTGCAAAAGTTATCTCATCGAAACCTACAAACCCAAAACGGTAAATCTTCGTATTCAGGCGATGAACAAGTATTTGGAGTTTATTAAGCGGGATAAGTTGAAACTCAAAGCGGTAAAGATTCAACAAAAAACCTATTTGGAAAACGTAATCAGCGATGCCGATTACCATTTTCTAAAAAACAATCTGAAAAAAGATGGCGATTGGGACTGGTATTTTGTTGTGAGATATTTGGCTGCCACAGGAGCGCGTGTTAGCGAACTGATACAAATTAAAGTAGAACACGTTGAAGCCGGATATTTTGATATTTACGCAAAAGGTGGTAAAGTTAGAAGATTGTACATTCCGAAAAAACTCCGAAATGAAACGCTTGTGTGGCTCGCTGAAAAACAGTATCATTCAGGTTATCTGTTTCTCAATCGCTTTGGTGAAAGGATTACAGCAAGAGGCATATCACAGCAACTCAAAAGCATTGCAAAAAAGTATGGCGTCAATACCAAAGTTGTTTATCCACATTCATTTCGCCATCGCTTTGCTAAAAACTTTCTCGAAAAATTCAATGATATAGCGCTCCTTGCCGATTTAATGGGACATGAGAGTATTGAAACAACGCGAATCTATTTACGACGAACAGCAGGAGAACAAAAAGAAATAGTAGATAAATACATTACATGGTA
>JAIROC010000504.1 GCA_031257735.1 Bacteroidales bacterium
GCTTGTATTATGAAAAAGATGATTTACGTATTGTGTATTTCTGTGTTTTTGAGAATGTTTACCGCATGTAACATTGATAACATAGACAGGATTCTCGACACTGCTGAAAACATTGTCGAGAACCAACCCGACAGCGCTTTGATGCGGCTCGGTTCGATTAAACCGCCTACTGTTAAGACGCCGGAACAACAGGTGAGGCATATTTTGTTGACTTTATATGCCAAAGATTTGTCCGACGAAGACATTTCGAATGATTCTACAGTTATTCATGTGATAGATTATTTGAAAAGAGAGGATAATCCCAAATATCTCGCCTTTGCCGAATACTATCTGGGCAGAATTTTTCAGGCGCAGGGCAGGAATGAACAGGCTCTGAAACTTTACTTGAACGCTAAAACAAATGCTGACAAGACGAATGAGGATAATATTAAAGGTTTGATTCAATTTTATATCGGACAACAATATTATAATCAGCAAAAACATGATGATGCGATTGGATATTTCGAATCAGCTTTGGGATATTTTAGCAAATCGAAGAGTAATCACAAGAGAATAATAGGTGTTCTGAACATTACCGGCAATTGTTTTTTGTTAAAAAATATGAAAAACGACGCTATGACATATTATAACAAAGCGCTCGAATCTGCCATAACTGCACAGGATTCTGCCAACATAATGCAAAATTTAGGATTTGCATATTTAAATCTAAATGACTGCAACAATGCTAAACAGCAACTGTTTCATGCGTTAAAATTAAATTCGGATTCAACTTTACAAAGTTTAATATATTTAAACATCAGCAAAGCATATGAAAAAGAAAATCTGACAGATTCTGCCATTTATTTTGCGAAATTATCTGAATACATTTTGACAAAACGAAATGGTATTCATTCTTTGGCAACAAATTATAAAACACTCTCAAGATTAGAAAAGCAGAACAACAACTACCATAAAGCGTTTGATTATCTCCAACAACATTTAAATTATTATACTCAGATAAAAGATGAGAATATACTCGACATACAAAAAATAGAAACAAAACATAAGCTCGAAATATCTCTAAAAAAGATAGATGCAATGCACTGGTTTTATAATACAGTTATAGTCTGTTTATGTCTTGTGGCGGGAATAACCGTATGGTTATGCAGAAAGCGTATTATCGAGAAGAAAAATGCAGAATTGGCAAACATTAAGACGGAATTGGCTCAAGCAAGGCTTATCTTAGAAAATACTAAACAGAAATTATCCGAAGCAAAAGATAATTGGGCAAATACTAAGCAAGAATTATCCGAAACGCAGAATATATTGACAAACACTTGCCTGGAATTGAACGAAAAAAACGCGTTTTCAACGTTAACATGGGATATCATACTGTCAGTTTATGACAGCTTCGATAAAATAAACACTGACGGAAAATTCAGAAAACTGTTGAACAATCAGGACGAACAGATAAATGATACTGAATCATATTTGAAATCCATATTTTATAAAAAGATAAAATGGGATGATATTTGTAATACGCAAAAGACTGTTTTTGATAAAATTAGAGAACTGTATCCACAATTTACCGATATGGAATATAAAATCATTTCCCTTGACTATCTAAACTGCTCAAACAGTATGATAGCAGGTATTTTGGAATTGGAAGACAAACAAGTTGTTTCACAAAATAAGTCAAATATCAGGAAAGCGCTAAAAATGAAAAACAGGAGTAATATTGCCTTGTTTATTGCCGAAAAATTGACGCCGGAGGTCGAAAAAGAGCAGGAGTAAAAAAAACTTTATTACATTCGATTATATTTTCGTTTTGTAAATGCACAAATATCACGCAATTGCAAGTCGGCGCAAAGAAATTTTATTATATTTGATTATATCCTGTTGTTTTCACTTGACAACAATATATCTTTGCGCCATAATAATGTCAAAAATGAATTTTAATAAAATAAATGTAAAGATTATGAATAAAAAATTATCGTTCGGTATTGTAACAGCAGGTATGATTGGTGGTATTGCGACCATGAATGTTCGTTTAAACACGCAAATTGACAGTCCTTCAGTTTCTTTAAACAGGATTGAGGCTTTGACGTATGAATATTCTTATGTGGATCAAGAAGACGAGATTGATTTATACGGCTCGTTAGCTGTGATACCTGTGAAATCGTTTTCCCAACCTTTCCAGGCGACTAAGTATGCTTCGTATATTAGGGTGGATTATTTAGCTAATCTGACTAATATCTCCGTACAAGTTGTAAAAGCATCTGGACAGACTGTGTATTCGAACACTGTAAACACTGTCGCAGGCGGACAATTGTATATCAGCCTCACAGGTTTGTCTTCGGGGGATTATACTCTCATGTTTACGGCGCCTAACGGAAATTCTGTTTATGGTGATTTTGAAATATGAGTGACAGTAATCGACCTCAATTGCGAAAATATTTCGAGTAACTGGAAAATGGACCCTTTAAATATGGAAAATTCAAAAAGTTCATCGAGACAGAAGATTGAGAGCCTTATGGGTAATGGAAAAGTCATATCTAAAGTTCTCGACCAGATTGAGAAATATGCAAACATAGACAAACCCATTCTTATTGAAGGAGAAACAGGTACAGGTAAAGAATTAATTGCAGGATATTTACGCGATTTAAGTTCACGGAAAGAAATGGTAACAGTCAATTGCGGCTCATTGTCCAAAGAACTTGCTGACAGCGAACTGTTCGGTTCTGTGAAAGGAGCGTATACCGATGCTCAAAATAGGACGGGGAAAGTGGAAGCTGCCAAAGATGGAATACTTTTCCTTGACGAAATTAATTCTTTGCCTTTCTCCGTTCAAGTGAATCTTTTAAAATTTATAGAATGCGGTACTTTTACAAAAGTGGGCGACAACGTGGAACATAAGGCAAATGTTAGAATTATTGCCGCAGGTAACGAATCATTCGAAAAACTGGTAGCGAAAGGTGAATTCAGGCAGGACTTGTATGAACGTTTTGTACAGATTATTTATGTCCCTTCGTTGAAAGAACGTATAGAAGATATTGATTTTTTTATTGACCGTTTCCTTTCCGAATATAATGAAGAGTCTGGTAAAAATGTATGTATCACTGATGAAGCAAGAAAACTCTTAGTCTGTCATAATTGGAGCGGAAACATACGGCAACTGAAGAATTTTATCGAAACATTGGTCATAGAGGCAGAACCGGATGAACTGTCCGGAAATTATATTATTGAACCACGATTCGTTTGGTCTTCTCTTAATAAACGACGACATAAAAAGACCGACAACATTCCGGAAGGTGATATTCCGGAAGATGATGATTATACTTTACAGTCAGCCTGTAAAACAGCTCATGATAACGCTGCAAAAGCAGCAATCTCGAGAGCATTGGAGAAAGCAAACGGAAACAATGAGGATGCGATGAAATTATTGGGCGTTTCCCGTGGAACTTATTACAAATTGAAAAAGGAACATGGAATCAAATAATATACTTTTGTATACTGCGAGTATACTATTATATACAAAAGTATATAATAGTATACTGTTTTTCTCTTTGGATTTATATACTGAAATTTTTTATTTCATTATAAATTACTGTAAATTAGAATGTTTTTTCTTCACTGTAAATATCTTGATTCAATGTGGCACATAATTTGCAAGTAACAAAGCATTATTAATTAAATATACGAATAAGAATAAGAATTGGATGTAAAATAGAAAAGATATGAAAAAGGTAAAAAAATATAATTTGGAGCGCGCTGCAATGCTCACAGGTTTGCTTGCGGACGATTATTCTATCGTGTTTACAACGCCAATGGTGATTTTGAAATTTGAATAAAACAATAAAAATAACAGGAAAATGAAGATTATTCGCTACATATTAAAGGTTTTGTCGCACTACAGAGAGTTTCTATCTGTGTGGGGTATGGTCGTTGTATATAGTTGCGAATCTCCGAAATCCATTTGTTGGAAAAAAGATTTTTCATTTTTGAAATCGCTTGCTATTCTAAAGTTGCATGTCCGGTATGGTATTTGCCGACTGTTCAGATATGCAAGCGATTTTATCTGGCTGTTAGGGAAAAATGACCTGGAGATGTTTGTGCCTGTCGGTTGCTTCCGATACCGACAGGCGCGAATTTGTTGCAATTACGTATTGCAGCCAACGGAAGCCGTTCAATTTTGGAAATAAAAATGGTTCGTCTTATTGACAACTTTGAACGATAGGATTATCATAAAATACGAACCGGTTTTTATTAATGATTTGGGACTCGAAAAAAATAAAAAAGAAGTCCCTTTAAAAAGGTAAGAAGATGAAAAAAAGAATATATATTTATGTAATAGCACTATTTGTGCTTACCGTTTCAATAATTAATGTGCGATTAAATAATAGTAAATATCGTACCTTGCTTGAATTGTCAAAATTAACATCTTTGACACAAGAACATAATATGTCGAATGAACAAATGACAATCCCTGTTACATTATGTGTGGGTGTGCAACCACAAGATATAATAGGAAAAAACTGCAAAACAGTTTGCTATAACCGAAATTATAATAATAGTACAAATAAAACAACAGCATTGCTCTGTTGTGCTTCTGGCGGTTCGCTGAAAAAGTGTAAGTCTGGTATTATTTATTTTGATGGAAATACGAACTCTACAAACTGGGATAACGGAAGAGCTGGCAGTGTATCTGTTGAGTATATTTGTAAAAATTAGATATCAACATTAAAACCATTTTTCAGAATGATACAAGAGGGGGGGGGACAGTTTATTAGTCATTATTGTCTTTTTGAACTACTCCCCTTTTTTAATTTTATATAATAAAAAAATAAAATGAAGTACAAATTATTTATAACAGCCTTGTGTTGCTGTATTATCTCTTGTGTCAAACACAACAAAGAGATATCTTATGACAAGTCCACGTATTTTATAGATCTTGATTCGATAAAAAGAGAAAATATCTTTCGGACTTCTGATATTTTCAAAAAATTAAATGTCATCATACTTGAAGAGAACGATTATGCAATATTAAGTAATATCAGCGCGATGCAGATATATGGAAACAATATCTTTATACTTGATTCATACAAAGTTCATAAACTGTTTGTTTTCGATAAAATAACCGGAAAATATTTGAGACAGATAGGAACTCAAGGACAAGGTTCCAAAGAATATTATGGAATATCGGATTTTTGTATTGATACTATCCGAAAAGAAATTTATCTGTTTGACCCTGCAAAAAAGAAGATACACAAACATAATATCGAAACGGGAGAATACATTGCATACGTGAACATACCCAAAGAAGAGATATGGTATAGATATATTGCATTCAGTAATGGAAAGCTCTATTTGAATACAATGTATTGGTATCCTGAAAAAAACGATACCCGTATTATGGGAATTGATATTGAAACGGGAGAATACAGAGGATATATAAGCGGGAACAAATATAATTTGGGATGGAACGAACCTTCTTATACTATGTGGAGTTTTTTCATATCCAAAAACAAGTATCCCAAATATGTAGAAGAATATATGAATACTGTTTTCAGTATTGAACCAGATACTGTTCGTCCCTATTTGACTGTTAAACATAAGGATTGGATGACGAAAGAACTTCTGCCTGTCGAAAATGAGGAAGACATTGTTATTTATCATTCGGTATATGCAAATGAGCAAAACGTCGCTTGCCAGATACACAGCTATATTGAATGGGGTGATTATATTTACTTCGAATACAAGCAAAAACTGTATTACCCTGTTCTGTATAATAAAAAAACAGGAGAAACTTGTCACTATGAGAGGATGATGAATGACCTGCTTGTAACAAAAGAGCATGTTATAACGACCGAATTTCTTTATTTCAACTCTCGGGCAGCGTACGATTATGTATGTCCTATAAAATGGGACTGGTATAATGAACTGCAACCAGAGTTACTTGCGCTCGAATTGGATAAACGGGAAGAATTGATAAAATTGTTCTCTGACGACACAGAACATATTATAATCTTTGAATATGAATTTAAATAAATTATTATTGTTTATACTTTGCATTTCAGGAATTATTTCCTGTAAAAAAGATTTTAGTAAAGTTGTTTTTACAGACGTCAATATTGAACAATATACTCAAAACAATGAATATACGACGATTGTATATGTTGATTCAATCGGAGGATGCAGTCCTTGTGCATTTCAATATCTACATTCATGGAAAGCATATCAAAAAGCCTTGAACAAATATAATACTGGAATTTTACTTGTTATTAATTATTCAAATGAGCAGTTAGTTATTGAAATCTTGAAATCTATAGGAGCATTTCACTTTGTTTTTGATAAAACAAGTAAATTTAAAATAATGAATTATCAAATCTTTCAAACCGCATCTGATGGAATATTTGTTATTGATAGAAACAAAAATGTGATATTTACCGGCTCTCCGATATCAGACGAAAAAAAATGGAATTCCTTTATGAAACTTGTCAAGAAAAAAAATGGATAATAGACCGCAAATATACAGCATTATAGCAGACATTTTGTTATCCATTGCAGTAACAATAGTTTTATTCACGGTTTTATCTGTCGGGTATGATTTTGGTAATGGCATAGTATCGAGCAAATACTTCTGGTTTTACGCTTCCATGGCATTGCTGTCTGTGCTTGCTATTCCTGCTGCTATAATCAAACGCAGGGAAAGAATAAGTTTCAAGTTGCCCGATTTGCTGCTCTTGCTGTTTTGCCTTGCTGCTGTGCTGATAACGTTACATCATATCGGCAGACTGACAAACAAATGTCTGTTGTTGATATTTGCGGCGATGTTTTACTTCTATTTGCGGATATTTCTTTCGGGTAAAAGCAAACTGTTGTACGTTTTGTGTAGTTTGGCGTTTGTTGTTACAGGTTTGATTGAGGCGGTTTGGGGATTGAGGCAACTGTACGGATTCACGTCTTCGCAACATAACCTGTTTAAAATCACAGGCTCGTTCTTTAATCCCGGACCGTATTCGGGCTGGCTGGCAATGGTGTTCCCGATGGCGCTGGGATGTATTTTAACCACAAAGTTTCACGAAGTTACACAAAGTTTTTCCTTAACGCGACTTTTGCGACTTTGTGGTTCTGTTTTTAACCGCAAAGGGCGCGAAGTTTCACAAAGTTTGCCACACATAACTCTTAACTCTTGTCTCTTAGTTTTTAATTCAATAGCGGTTTTGTGTATAGTGTTGATTTTGCCTGCGGCTATGAGTAGGGCTTCGTGGCTGGCGGCTTTGGGTGGCTGCGTTTTTATTGTGGTAATGTATGGTTTGCAAAACAGTACGGTCGTCGGCTATCTAACAAAATACAGGCGGCGTCTTGTTCTTCTTTCTGTTGCCGCTATTGTTCTGTTTGCTGTTGCATTGGCAGGACTGTTTCTGCTGAAAAAAGATTCAGCTTCGGGACGGTTGTTTACATGGAAAATAGCCCTGCAAACTATCACGAAACATCCGCTGGGCGTGGGACTGGGAAACTTTGGCGAAGCTTATGGAGAGGTGCAGGCAGAGTATTTCGCATCCGGCGCAGGCAGCGAACGCGAAGAATATGTTGCCGGAGGAGTAGAATACGCCTTCAA
>JAIROC010000050.1 GCA_031257735.1 Bacteroidales bacterium
AATTATTATGATATTAATCAGGCAGACAAATTCGAGCAACTCTTCGGAGACTTATATATAGGTAAACACCCAACCCCAAAACATAATACTTATTTAGTTTTGAATTTGGATTTTTCAGGTTTAGATACCACAAGTGAAGATGCTTTTGCTGTTTCTCTTTCAGGTAAAATACAAGATAATATTCGCGATTTTTTGAATAGTTATAAACATCTTTTTCCCGAAGGAGATATTTACAATAAACAAATAGATATCGAACAACCGGGCGTTGCTTCATTACGAAAAGCCTTCAGCGCAGCAAAGTCTATCGGCAAAAAAATGTTTATTATTATTGATGAATATGATCATTTCGCTAATGACATGATAGCGCAAGGTACATTTGCGGGAGATAACCTATACAAGCATACAGTAAGAGCAAATGGCATCATACGTGATTTTTACGAAACATTAAAAGAAGGAAATAAAACAGTAATAGACCGTGTTATCCTTACAGGGATAACCCCTATTATGCTTGATGATATTACCAGCGGATTTAATATTGCCGATAATTTGACACTTAAAAAGAGATATAATGAAATGTTGGGTTTTACACAGGAAGAAGTCAATACACTAATGAAGGAAACAGGTATTGACCCAAATATGATAAATGTAAATATAGAATTGTTATACAACGGCTATCTTTTTCATCCTGAAGGAAAATACAGAGTATACAACCCGACAATGATGCTTTATTTGCTTAACAGTATATCAAAAGATGAAACTATCGAAAATATTATTGATGATAACCTGAAAATGGATTACGGAAGATTACAGCTATTGGTACAGCATGAAAAAAATCGGGCGCAATTGATACAGATAGCAGAAGATAATGCTATAGGTTCAGAAATCATCCATAGATTTCCTATAGATAAACTACATGATAATAAATATTTTGTATCACTGTTATTCTATCTGGGTTTACTTACTATCAATAAAAGAGAAGAGGGATTATTACAATTAAAAATACCCAATCATTCCATTCGGACAATATTTTGGGAGTATATAGAAGAGATAACGAAAGAAAGTAATGTAGCTGTTTCCATAGATATGGAAGAACAAAGAAGAGCCTTACACGCATTAGCATATAAAGGAGACCCCTACCCGTTTATTGACTGCATAAGTAAAAATATATTCAGTCGGTTGTCAAATAGAGATTTGAGAAATTTTAATGAGAAATATATCAAGATAATGATCTTGAACGGATTATTCCAAAGTAATATGTATTTACCCATCACAGAAATAGAAGTAGAACATGGTTACGTAGATATTTATATGCAACGTCATTTCAATTTGCCAGACATTCCCTACGAATGGGTGTGGGAAGTTAAATACGTCAAAAAAGAAGACGCCAAGAGTAAAAAAAACGCCGTATTGAAAAAAACACGCGAAAAATCCTATACCCAACTGCAAAAATATCGCAATTCGTATTTCTTTGCAGGTCGCACCGACGTAAGGTATCTGTCTGTGATCTTTATCGGAAAAGATAAGTATGAAATAGAAGAAATAAAATGAGTTATGAGTTAGGGGTTATTTTCTTGCGTCAGCCCAACTCATAACTCATAACCCATAACCCATAACTATTTGTTTACTCAATAAAAATGATGTTTTTGCGTTTAAGATGCAATAAATAAATTATACCAAAATGAGAATATTACTTTTAGGTTCAGGGGGGAGAGAACACGCATTGGCGTGGAAAATGAAACAAAGTCCACTGTGTAAAGAATTGTATATCGCTCCCGGTAATGCAGGAACTGCCGAATGTGGAATAAATATTCCATTACCAGACAGTGATATTGACGGAATTAAAGAATTTATACGTACACACAATATAGACATGTTGGTCGTAGGACCTGAACAACCGCTTGTGATGGGAATATATAACAAGCTGCGTGAAGACAGTTCTATCAATAAAGATATTATCATTATTGCGCCTTCTCAGGAAGGGGCAAAATTGGAAGGAAGTAAAAACTTTGCTAAAGAATTTATGAAGAGACATAACATTCCAACGGCAGCTTATCAAACATTTACCGCCGATACCTTAAAGGACGGATACGCATTTTTACAAAGTCTGCAGCCACCATACGTATTAAAAGCAGATGGATTAGCGGCGGGCAAAGGCGTTGTCATTTGCAATGAATTACACGAAGCCCAATCTGCATTGACATCCATGCTTGTGGAAGGGCAGTTTGGACAGGCAAGTAATCAAGTTGTCATTGAACAGTTTTTGACGGGTATAGAGTTATCTGTTTTTGTCTTAACGGATGGACAATCGTATGTAATTCTGCCCTCCGCAAAAGATTATAAACGTATTGGCGAAGGTGATACGGGGTTGAATACGGGAGGGATGGGAGCTGTTTCTCCTGTGCCTTTTGCTGATGCAAGGTTCATGGATAAAGTTGAACAACGTATCATTATCCCAACCGTAAAAGGAATACAAAAAGAAAATATCAATTATAAAGGATTTATTTTCTTTGGATTGATGAACGTTTCGGGAGACCCTTTTGTCATAGAATACAATGTTCGTTTGGGAGATCCCGAAACGGAAGTAATCCTGCCCAGAATGACAAATGATTTGGTAGAGTTATTTGTTGCGGTTGGAAATCAAACGCTCCACGCAATAGAGATAAATATTATTGATGAAAGTGCGGCTACTGTTATGTTGGTATCGGGGGGATATCCCGCAGATTACGAAAAGGGAAAAATAATCTACAATATAGAAACCGTAGAAAACAGTCTTATTTTTCACGCAGGAACAAAACGCAATGATACAGACAATTTGATAACGGCAGGAGGTAGAGTTTTAGCGATTACTTCTCTTGGGGAAAACATAGTGTCGGCGTTAACTTTATCCAATCAGAATGCGGAAAAAATCAAATTCGAAAACAAACATTACAGAAAAGATATAGGAAAGGATTTAATGTCATGAAAAAAAGAAAATGGATATTGATCTTTGTCATTCTACTCACAGTGAATGCTGGATATGCACAGCGATTTAAAGCGGGTGTTCATATCGGATTGTTGGCGACGCAAGTAGACGGGGACGATTTGGGTGGATACAAAAAACCGGGGTTATTTCTTGGCATGTTTGGCAATCTTCCTTTCCCTGATAAAAAAATAAAACTGCAAATGGAAATTAATTACGCCCAAAAGGGAAGTAAAACGCCTGCTGCAAACGCATTTCATTATCGTATTACATTGCATCAGGTTGAACTTCCTTTTCTTTTCGGGTGGAACTTCTGGAAAGAATTATCATTGGAAGCGGGACTTTCGGCAAATGTCATTGCAAATGCAAAAGAATATACTGATAACGAATTAGTACTTCCTAATTCAGGGGGGAGTAAGTTTTATTTATTTGAACTTGGAGGGATAGCGGGTTTGAATTATGTATTTAAAGACCATTTTGGATTATCTTTTCGCATGGGTTATTCATTGTCGCCGATTGGACGTAGCGCTATTTCACGGAAAGGGAATAAATTAGAACGGTACATGTGGAACAACAGCATACTTTTCCGATTTTATTACCAATTTTAAGTCTTATCTACTTCTTTTATGTACCGAAACTTAAAATGGCTACGGGTAACATGGATATGTATCGTGTTATTTTTTCTTCATTTTGCTGTGCTTGGAAAATACAGATTGTTACTTCAATATATAGACAATTCCATTGAGGCGGACAAGATTACAAAAACAATAAGGCTCAAAGAATACTACAAAAACACCATCTCCATTGAGCGACATTTACAGAAAATTATTTCACGACTTCACAGTAACGGGTTCAATTCGGCGGCATTGGATACAGTCATTGTACAGGAAAAGATATGTATCGCTCAAATATATGTCGGGAAAAAGATAATTATTTCGCAGATAATCATTGACGGCATGGAAGAAGAAGAAATTCAAGCATTGAAAATAAAGCCTGTCATCTCAAAACCAAAGTTTTTTTCAGTTGAAGATGTTTTTTTATACAGTAATAAAATAGCTACAAAACTGTGGAATACAGGTTATCCTTTTGCTACTGCAAAGATAAGAGAGCTTGCGCAACAGGACAGCGGATATGTTGCCATTGTTTCTGTGGACAAAAATAATTTTATTGTATTGGACAGCATAATCATTGCGGGAAATCTTAGATTGGGAAAGAGTTTTTTGTACGGTTATTTAGGGTTGAAACGACGAAAAGCCTATAACGAAGATGTTATGCAGAGAGTTCCTGCCCGCATACAGGAACTCGAATTTGTGAACCTTACACAAAGTCCCGGAATTTCGTTCAGTGATAAAGAAGCTGCGCTTTACATTTATGCCAACAAACAAAAAACAAATCAATTTGACGGCTATCTGGGTATTGTTCCTAATGATGAAGTTTCTGGAAAAGTGTTATTAACAGGCATGTTGAATATAAATCTCAACAATGTATTTACTGTGGGAGAAAATTTAAGATTCAATTGGCAGCGAATACAGGTCTTGTCGCAAAATCTGAACATATATATTGATTTTCCTTATCTTTTTTATTCTTCCTTTGGTATTGACGGAGAATTTATGCTTGAAAAAAGGGATACTTCCTATCTTAACTTGAACTTTTCCCTTGGAATACGTTATTATTTACAGCAAAGAAATTACATACGGGCATATTATCAATTCAGGAATGCGCGTCTAATCAACAATTCAGCGCTTGAATTTTTAAATATTTTGCCTGCTGATATTGATTATAATTCACATTTATATGGATTGGAAATTGTTTTTTACAAATTGGATTATCTGTTTAATCCGAGTAAAGGATATACTTCTTCGTTCGGGACAGCTATTGGTCAGCGGTTGATTATCAAGAACAACAACATAATAGATTCTCTTTATAAGGATATAAATTTTTCTTCTGTGCAACTGCAATTGAATGGGAAATTTGATATTTATTTTCCAATAAAAGGCAGATGGGTATGGTATATTGGTTTGAAAGCGGGACATATACAAGCGACGCAGCTTTTTGAAAACGAAATATTTCGAATAGGGGGATTAAAAACCATACGTGGCTTTGACGAACAATCTATTTACGCATCAACATACGGTATACTGAACAATGAATTACGATTTATTTTCAGTAAAAAATCATACATTCAACTTTTCTTTGATGTTGCGTGGTATGAGCGCAAACTAAACAGTATATATTTTTCTGATCTTCCTTTTGGTTTTGGAGCGGGGATTTCTTTTGACACGAAGGCAGGTATTTTTTC
>JAIROC010000508.1 GCA_031257735.1 Bacteroidales bacterium
CGGATTATCCTGTCCTTTTTATTCGGGTGTCACAAAAGACATACAGGGAAATAGCAGAGGAAATGTGACAGTTATAGGAGCATACGCAAGTTTAAAACATTCCATGGATTTGGGAATACAAAATATTATTATCTCCAATACGACAATTGTATATCCACAACCTGTGCCGACAAAAATTGAAATCATGAACATGGGGAAAGACGTTAAGATTGACAGCGCTACTTTCGGTTGGACTGTCAATGGGGAAATACAACCTTCGAGTACATGGAAAGCTGCAAATTCATCAGAACTTGGAACAGGAGAAAAGACCGTATTTTCTCTCGGCTCATTTGATGCTTCGGGAAAAACAAATATCTTTGATATAGTCGTCTGGATAGAGAGTGTTAATGGTAAAAAGGATAGTGTTTCATGGAATGATACTTTAAGTACGCCCGTTAAGATATTGTTTAATGGCAATAATCTGCGTGCATTATCCATAGAACAATTAACACCGGACGGATTGATCTGTACCGCTGATTCTACATCAATTAAAGTAAAGATTGAAAATACAGCTTCGTTGGATTATGATTTTGCTACAGATCCTGTTACTTTCAGCATACGTGTAACTCAACCCGAACCTTTTAGTTTAGATCCTGTCATTTCAAGTGGAGGCATAAAATCGGGTGAGACGGCTACATTGGAATTAACCAATATGTTTCCCATTATCGTGGCGGGCGAATATGATATTGAAGTATTCTTCAATACGCTCAAAGATACGATAAATTATGATGATACGATACGGAAAAAATATTTGTCAGGCAGATTTAAAACGCCCATAGATGAATATTTCAGTAATGGTATTCCTGCAGCGTTTAAATCAGAAACGAATAACAGTCTTTATTCATGGACAGTTATAGCGAAAGGTGATGGGGCGGATTCGACTGTTGTTCCCGTATTTGGCGACAGTATTTTGTCTTTTAAAGGCAGTGTAGGAAGTATGGCTACTTTAACCACGCCTCAATTGGATTTAAGTCGCACCGATCAGCCTTCCCTGTCGTTTTGGTACTTCCACGATACAGTTCCCTGCGAAGATTATACTGACGTGCGTATTATCATAGATGGAACAACGACTTCAACCTTATTATCCTTAACAAAATATACGCCTCCTTTGTATGGGTGGACGCAATACAGTATGGATTTACCGCCTCGCGCGATTGCTCAGTGTGTCGTTTTGCTTTTTGAAGCGATGGAAAAATCAAGGAGTGGGGATGTCGCCCAATACATAGACCGTATTCGTATCACTGCCAAACAGGATATTGCAATAACAGATATTTTTGCTTCGGAACATAACATTTGTGATTTGGAAAATAAGGATTTAAAAGTAGTATTAAAAAATCTCACAGATCCTGTTTTGAATTACGCGACTACGCCGATTACAGTAACATTGGAAGTAAAGGAAACAGGTCAAATTTTTACCAAGACTTTAAC
Organism: Bacteroidales bacterium; assembly: GCA_031257735.1. Lineage (GTDB taxonomy): Bacteria > Bacteroidota > Bacteroidia > Bacteroidales > WCHB1-69 > JAIROC01. The sequence continues at coordinate 1,468 of JAIROC010000508.1, forward strand.
GAATACTTCCTTAAACAGTTTTGCTTCCGATACCATTACGCTTGCAACAGGTTTTGATTTGACAAAAGGAACGTATACCTGTAAGGCTTATTTCTCATCCATAATGGATGTAAAGAGAGATAATGATACGCTTATAAAGCCTGTCTCTGTCAATCCTGCCCTGTCTGTACGCATACATCCTGAATCGGGGGAGAACAGTAATTGTCTTACGGGAGATTTTTCTATTAATCCGACAATAACGCTTCGTAATACGGGGAATATGGATATATTCAATATTAAATTGATTTTGCGAATAGACACAACAGCTAATACAGACGCGCCTGCTTATATTATCATTGAGGAGAACTGTAAAGATACAATTTCTGTTGGGGACAGTCTTTCCAATTATATTTTTTCAAGCGCCTATACTGTTCCCTGGAATGCGCGTTATTATGCAAGGATTATAGCTTACTTACAATGTGATTCTGTATTGGTAAATCATGCGCATGAAATTACTGAATGCGTAGATTTGGAAGATTTTTATGTAGCGAGTATAGATAATCCGTCTGTTGCAGGGGGCAGGGACAATGTAAGAGAAGCCATCTATGTAAAGGCAACCGTAGGAAATCACAGTGATATGAACCCTTCTACAGGCTTGGATATTACGGTCTCGGTTAGAAATTCGCAAGGACAACAAACAGATTCCTTTAGTGAAAAAACAGGAGCAGTAGGAATATCGGCTACAGTAAATCATACTTTTACCAAAGCTTACACCGTGCCCGATGATACTGTCTATTATCTGACCGTATACATAAACAGTCGAGATAACCATGCTAATAATGACACCGTAACAATTAAGCGAACAACGGATTATACAGGCATAAATACAATAGGGGAAACAGGGGATTTTATACTGTATCAAAACATCCCCAATCCTGCTAACAAAACTACTCGTATTGACTACAATATACCTCAAGCAGGAGAAGTAATTTTCTGTCTACATAATATTATAGGAGAGCAGTTATATTCAGAAACAATACAAGCTGCATCAGGAAAACACACTATTGAATTAAATACAAATATGTTTTCTGCCGGTGTTTACTTCTATTCGATAGAATATAAAGGACAAAAACGAGTGAAGCAATTAGTAATTAGTAATTAGTAACGGGTAAACAAAACTCGTTCATCTGTCTGCTTATTTGCTTGGGCTGCTTCGTAAAAGAGGCAGCCCTTTATTATATTCAGAACTCCTGACCTGAGACAAAGTCAGGAACTAATAATAAGCGATTTATAAAAACAGTACCAATAATTGACATTGTCGCGAATAAAACTTGGCATTGACTGAAAGTCCCGCAGGGACGACACTTTATTAACCGTATGCTTCAGCTTACGGACAGCGTAATCTCATCGACGCTCAGCAAGTCCCGCAGGGACGACACTTTATTAACCGTATGCTTCAGCTTACGGACAGCGTAATCACATCGGCGCTCAGCAAGTCCCCTGCGGAACATATAGCCAATCTTGGTGTTGATTAAAACAACTGTTAAAATCACGACAATCCAATCTGTGCCAAGTCAGGTGTTCTGAAATATGCAAGAATAAAAGAAAACCATATAACTTTTCTTCCACAAGCCTGTTATTACAAATGTGTGCCAATATGTCCAATAAGAATTCGTCCATTTTGTATATTAGGCTTACCTTCGTGAAAATAAATCCGTCTATCGTTTGAATATGATTTATCTACGTCTGAATAACATAGCTTTAAATGAGGTTCACAGCAGACGTCTTCTTTTACTCCTGAATCGTTCAGAAATTGAAAAGTAAATTCTGCTTTTCTTTTTGCATCTCCTTCAAGCGATGCCTTTTCATCAAGTTTTGCTTGTATAGAAAAATGATTTAAAATTTCTGTTCTGTTTAATCTATCTTTGATACAGTCTTTGAATATATCATTCAATGCAGATAAGTGATAGATAATTTTTCGAGGACAATCGTCAAATATTGATTTGATTGTTTGTCTGTTTCTTTCATGAAAGAATAACTTAGGAAAATATTTAATACATTCATCAATATAGAAATTCACATCCTTCGGATATTTTCCTAAAAAATGTCTCCTGAATTTATACCATCCATCTATTCCATAAATTATCTGCAAGTCGTCATCAAATCCATCTATTCTGTGAAAAGCGATTAATCCGTGACAATGATTTTCATCAATCCATGATAACAAATTCTCTTTTATTTCATGAAAAGTTATTTTTGTTTTTTCCGATTTTTCCAGAATACTTTGCAGTGCATTGATTACATCTCTATCTATTCCATTTTTCTTTAAGACTTGCGGATTACAAATGAATTCTTCAACTGTATAATGAGAATAGAAAATTTGAGGATAAATTTCCTCGTAATTGGTATATAGTGTATTAGTTTCTTTATACTGATGTATTAGTTTTACATCTTCTGAAAGGCGTTTTATCTTTTCCTCTATCTCTCTATTATTCAAATTGGAATTATTCTTGAAAGATTCTGCTAAAATGTAAAGATGTGCTTTCATAAGTTATCTACTGTATTTGAATATCTCCGCCAAATCATTTTCCTGCTGGTCGAAAAATCCCAAAGGCCAGTCCTTTATTTTTGCCTTTTCGTCCATCTCTAATTTTTCAGGATTAAATGATTCATTAAAATAGTAAATTGAAATGTCTTTGGTAGTGATTTCAATATTTGGATTTAATGCGCAGACTCTTAATCCATTTAATATATGTTCACTATGTGATTCTATGAAAACTTGCACGCCGCAGGATGCTACTTTGGCAAAAAATTCTGTAATTCGTGACTGTGCTTTAGGGTGCAAATGTGCCTCAGGATTTTCAATGATAACAGTTTCTCCTTCTTTTGCAATCAAACCGATAACTATTAAAGGTAAAATATAACTATATCCAAATCCTACATTTATCGGCTTGTATGAATAGGAACTGTTTCTATTATTCAATAACATATAAAGCACGCTACTTTCTTTATCTACCCCTTTAATATCAATTTTTGCTCCATCAAGGATATATGTAAGCCATTCTGTCGTTTGTTGAAGAATAGACGCAGCATTATTCCCTCTGTATAACTTCTCATTAACATTAGGTAGATTCATAGAATTAGCTAAAATGTTTATCGTATATTCTCCGCGTGTTCCAACGTTGATAAATTTAGGTAAACTTAATTTATCAACGTATTTTAAGGGACCAAGTCTATCAGCGCTTACAAAATGTATGTGTTTTATTAAGCCTATAAAATCAGTTTTGTTGTTGCCTGTAGTTTCTATTTTAGCACATCGTGCAGATAAATTATCTTCCGTATCCTCTTCATATTGCAACAGGATTTCAGCTTCAGATTCAATTTTAAATGTGAATGCTATTTTTTCCGCTTTGGGGGTTTCGCTGTTTTTTATATCATCAAAATTTCCCAGTGCAACATATTCTCCATTGATTTTTAGCTTTTTCATATTCATATCTTCCCGTGCAGATTGGCTTAAAACCAAAAGCGACTGTAACAGGGTAGACTTTCCTCTTCCATTTATTCCTGTGAGTAAATTTATTTTTGACAATTCAAATGCAGTCGCTTTTTGAAAACATTTGAAATTTTGAAGTTGTAATTCTTTTATCATCTTGTATTTTGATTTAATATTTTATGTGCAATTTCAAATCTGTATAATACTTTCATTTTATTTCCTGTAGAACGGGTTACGGCTTCAAGATATGTGGCATCTTTGATAAGTTTTTCATAGTTTGCTTTTATTGTTGGTTTATTCCTTCTAATAAAGTCTTCTTCTTTATATGATAAATAGTTGCATACAGTTTCTAAAACAGCCATATTGATTGTACCTTTTGTAGTTTCTGTCGGTATTCTAAAGTTTTTATCTTCCCAAATGAAAAAAGATTGTTTCATGACCTTTTCAAAATCAGACTTTATTTTTTGAATTTCATCATCTTGCATGTTATTAATTTTTTTCATCGCATTTTCAATATATTCACTCATAATCCCATTGTATTCCTTTTCATAATCGAACCAGCGAAAAGCAATATAACGCAATATAACTTCTCTGTCTTTCATTCTTTTACCACTAACGCCATTACTAATTGCTTTTTTAAAATATGTCTGCTCCGATAATTCTTTGAGTAATTGGGTTGATTTTCCTATAAAAATACAGTTGCGTACTTCTTGTCTGTTTAATTGAGTTCCACCTGTATTGATCCTGTTAAACAAATCATAAATGACAACTATCGGTGTTGAAGGTTTAAGTATAAAAATCGTCAACTTTTTGTCCTCAAATTTTGACTTTAAAGCATCTGGCAAGTCTTTAAAAGAATTGTCATTATACTTAGGTATTGCCTCTAACCCTACTAATTTTAATTGTCCTTTAGAAAATTCTTTTAATGCAGTAGTACGTTGCAATCCATCTATTACTATATAATTAGACTCTTTTGTTTCATTCAAATAAATTGGAGGCAAAGGAAAATTCAATAAAATAGATTCTATGAATTTACTTTTCTGTTCATTCTTCCATACTTGATTCCTTTGGAAGTCTGGCTGTATTATAATTCTCCCTTTTTCTAACTGACGTAAATATTCAAAAATAGAAAATGGCGTATCACTTATTTCAATATCCGAATAAATAGGATCGTATGGGTAAATACCTCCTTTTGTTTCATTGTCTTCCAATTCAATATCAGTATCCATTACTATTATTTCTTCGTCTTCCATATAGATTATTTTTTTGCAAAATTACATGAAATTCTCGGATTACATACAAAAGAGACAGTAAAATCAATTGATAAAGCATGAAGCCTCGAAAGGGTAATAGATGAAGTAGGGTGAAAAATTCGTTCATTTCTCCTTTCATCCACTAACCCATAAGAGCGGAAATCATCCATTGATTTTCTTGTAACAGAAACCATTAATTACTTATTGAAGGGGAAGTATCACCCTTTAAATTGTGAACATTTTATGTTTAATAACTCTATTCTGTTAACTTCTGTGCGAGTGGAAAAATAGAATATCTTTGCAACACGAATGTACAGTATTAGAAACAATGAAGAAAAGGAGAAGAATTGCAGTCTTTTTATATTTTATTTTAATCGTTTTTGTCTCGCAAGAATTGAGGGCATTATCATTATATATCGTAGGAAATGTATCGGATACGATTATTATTCCGTCTTCGTCCCTGTATGGAAACACTTGGGGCGGAGAAAATACCCGATTGCGTACAAATCTTTTGAATATACATCAAAATTATATTCTTCCGCTACAGGTAGAAAATGAAAATGTTTTTGTTTTTCCCTGTATCAACAAGACATATATTTGTTCTTTTTATGGCATGCGTAGTGGAAGGATGCATACAGGAATGGATATAAAGCAAAATTTAGGAGACAGTATTGTTGCGGTATGGGATGGGATTGTACGCATGTCGCAAAAAAATTATTATGCTTATGGAGGAACTGTTGTTATTCGTCATGCTAACGGTTTGGAAACGCTGTATGCTCATTTATCAGATATTATTGTGAAAGAAAATCAAGCTGTAAAAGCTGGCGAGTTAATCGGACTTGCAGGAAGAACAGGAAGGGCAACAACAGAGCATCTTCATTTTGAAACACGTTTTCTGTACGAACATTTCAATCCGCAAACGATCATTGATTTCAATACTTTTTCTTTGCGTAGCGATACATTATATGTTTCTAACGGAATTTTCTCAAACACTCCTTTCTTCATGCAGGATACTGTGAAAACGGAAGATACGATACCGCTTGAACCGACATTCATTACAGACATTGTAGTGGAAAAAGAAAATCATCCCATAGAGGTAACACTGCCTGAAAAACCTGAAATACAATCACAACAAAACACCTGTATCGTGAAAAAAGGAGATACCTTATATTCTATCTCAAAAAAATATGGAATTGGAATAAATGTTATTTGCCAACTGAATAATATTAAACAGGAATCCATTCTACATATTGGACAAAAACTGAAACTGAAATAATTAATTCATCATATACCGTATAAATAGTTATTCTATGAAACAACAAACACTAAGAAAATCTTTTACGCTCTCCGGGAAAGGATTACATGGAGGAAAGAACGTTAATTTAATTTTTAATCCTGCAAAAGAAGAACATGGTATTAAATTTCAACGTATCGATATAGAAGAAAAACCCATTATCGAAGCGATTGCTACTAATGTTCATGAAACGAAAAGAGGTACATCTATCTGCAATTACAAAGGGTATGAAGTAAAAACAATTGAACATCTTATGGCTTCGCTTGTTGGATGTGGAATTAATAATGTCCTCATTCAGATTGACGGGGATGAAGCTCCTATCTTGGATGGAAGTTCGACTTTGATTACTAATGCTATTTTGGATGCTGGTATTTTACAACAGGAAAAGGAACAGCCTGTTTTTGTGCTTAAAGACGTTATTCGCTATGAAGATAAAGAACAGGGTATCGAAATAATTGCTATCCCTTCCGATACGTTTAAACTGTCTGTATATGTAGACTATAAAACCAATGTTTTGGGTACTATGTTTGCAGAACTCAATAGCATGGATGATTTCGTGAAAGAGATAGCGCCAAGCCGTACTTTTTGTTTTTTACATGAATTATTACCTCTCATAAAAAATGGGTTGATTAAGGGAGGTGATGTAGAAAATGCTGTCGTCTATGTAGAACACTTGATTGATGACGCCGATAAAAATGAAATATGTGATTTTTTCAATGTAAAGGATGTGAAAATTAGCGAGAATGGTACTCTGAATGACATCTCGCTCCATTATGACAATGAAGCTGCACGTCATAAACTCTTGGATTTGATAGGCGATATTGCTCTTGTTGGAAAACCTGTTCAGGCTCATATTATCGCAAAGTGTCCCGGACATACGGCTAACAATCAATTTGCAAGATTGATGATTGACAGAATGAAAAAAGACAAGGCGGGTATTTCAGTAGACCTGACAAAAGAACCTGTCTATAAAATCGAAGATATAAAAAAAATCTTACCTCATCGTCCCCCCTTTTTGTTAGTGGACAGAGTTTTGGAGATTACTGAAAACCGTATTGTAGGGACAAAGAATGTTACTATCAATGAACCTTTTTTTATCGGGCATTTTCCCGATGAAGCTGTTATGCCGGGGGTATTGATTATGGAAGGATTAGCTCAATTAGGGGGGATTTTGGCTTTGGGACAGGTCCCTGACCCTGAACATTATTCTACTTATTTTCTGAAATTGAATGATGTCAGATGGAGACAAAAAGTTGTTCCGGGGGACATGTTAATCTATGAAATGGTTTTGGTTGAACCTGTTAATCGAGGAATTGTTCACATGTTTGGAAAAGCATTTGTAAACAATAAGCTCGTTGCGGAGGGTGATTTAATGGCTCAAATTATCAGAAATAGATAAGTATTTTTCTGACAGGATGACAAAGAGAGATGTTTATTTGGATTATGTTGCTTCAACGCCTTTGTGCAGGGAAGCCATTGACGCCATGTTTTATGCAATGACATCGCTTTATGGTAATCCTTCTTCTACGCATCACTTCGGACGTAAAAGCAATGTTATTATGGAACAGTCTCGCAAAACTGTTGCCGATTTGTTGGATTGTTCAGCCAAAAATCTTGTCTTTACCTCCGGCGCTACGGAAACCATCAACTTGGGGATTAAAAGTATTTGCAAAACATATAAAACCAATGCGATTATTTCTTCTCCTTTGGAACATCCCGCAACACTTAAAGCCATTGAAGAGGCTGTAAAACTGTTTAATATTCCCCTTGTTTACGTACGGCATAATGAAAAGGGGAATATTGATTTATCCAATTTGGATGAAATACTGCATTCTTATTCTTCTGCTTTACTTTGTTTGATGCATGCCAATAATGAAATTGGTAATTTATTACCTGTTCAGGAGGTCGGGACACTGTGTAGAAAATACAATACTTTGTTTTTTTGTGATATGGTACAGACTGTTGGTAAATACAGCCTTGCTTTGTCTCAAATACCTGTTGACTTTGCGGTTGTTTCTGCGCATAAGTTTTATGGGCCTAAAGCAAGTGGCTTGTTATATTATACTCATAAGATAGATGCTTTATTATCGGGAGGTTATCAGGAAAGGAATATGCGTGCGGGTACGGAAAATATTTATGGGATATATGGTATGGAGAAAGCTTTGCAAAAGAGTATTGAAAATCTTGATAAAATGCAGACGTTTATTTCGGGAATAAAGTCTTATTGCATTGAACGATTGACAAAAACATTCAGCAATATAATATTTGTTGGGGATTGCAAAGATGGCGGACTGTATAATTTGATTAATTTTTATTTCCCTGATACGGATATAGATATTGTACGTATGCGACTTGATATTGCAGGTATTGCGGTATCGTCAGCCAGTGCATGCAGTAGTGGTTCGGAACAGAAAAGTCATGTATTGAATGCATTAGGAATTAAATCAAAATCTTTACGTGTATCTTTTGGCGTGGACACTACAAAGGAAGATATTGATTATTTTATTTTAACGTTGTCAGAAATAATTCTCGACCAATAAAATTCTGATTCAAACAATAGTGAGCGTCATTTTCTTGTGTTTATTGGTTAACTCTTTTTTTGAGGCGCTATAAAGTAAATACCATTATAAGGAATGATTAAAAGGGCTGAAAGCCCGAAATCATTAGCGCTGGGGATTGCGGGGCAAGCCCGAAATGACGGCATTGTTTGGACGGCATTGTTTGAACGGCATTGATGATTACTTTACGCCGAGCAAAGGGTGTCGATATTATTTTGCGAGTGCTAGTAATTAGTGTCTGTCCGAAAACTATCAAACGTTTCGTATATTCGTCATTATGAGTTGATACATTTTGAAAACAGGCAGGATCGACATGTTGAATAATTACGCTTTCATAATGTCATT
>JAIROC010000142.1 GCA_031257735.1 Bacteroidales bacterium
TATAATTGATTACGCCCTTTCAGGGCTTGGTTCTTAGTGCTTTACGTTACACAGGGCGTTGCCCTGTGCTATTGATTGCGGGCTTTCAGCCCTTTACCGTTATTCTCTGATTACAATTATACATTGAAGAAATGAATTTATGAGTTTTCGGACAGACACTACCTATTACGACGAGTTCTCTTTTGGAAGTTTGGCACAGTCTTTGTTAATGTAAAACGAGAAAACTTAAATCGTTTTTTAAGTTTTCCATTAATTGATTATATAAACAAATTTATGCCGACAAATATTTTTTTATTACAGAACTGCTTAAATATTTTTTTCGCTCAAGGAGTTAAGGTTAGTATGGACGATATAGCCAAAGAATTAGGTATGTCCAAACGAACTTTATACGAGTTGTTCGAGAATAAAAGCGAACTTATTTACAGATGTATTTCTCATCTTATTGAAGAAGAAAAGGAAAACATGATACGTCTTTTATCGAAAAATGGAGGTAATATTATCGAAAAATTGTTTCCCTTTCTCAACTTCGACATTTATGACAGAATGAAAAAACATCATTATTTTTTTCATGATATAAAACGGTATTACCCCGAAATATTTGCGAAAGTAGTAACTGCTCATATCGATTCCTATTTGGAATATATCGGTAAGATTATAAAAGAAGGTATTGAACAAAGTCTTTTTAGGAATGATATTATTCTTGACATTGTCAAAATATTTTTCTTCTCTTTGATGACAAGCCATAATCATGAAAATAAAGACTTGTTTCAACGCTACTCTATGGTAGATGTTTTTGAAAATACAATACTGTGTTACATACGCGGTATTTCGACGCCCAAAGGACTAAAACTGATAGATGATGTATTACATCGTAATCTCAATTATCAATATCAACATTTAAAAGATAAAGAAATAAAAGAATAATCAATATAAAGCCAAAAATAATACGATGAATAAAAAAGTTTTAATGATACTATGTAATGTTGTCATACTCCATAACTGTTTGCAGGGACAAAATGACACACTCCAATTATCCATGAAAGAAGCAGAACAATATGCAATAGAACATAACTATTCCATGAAAAATGCGTCTATTGATATAAAAAAAGCAGAAGCGACAAAATGGTATGCCATATCAACCATGCTTCCGCAAGTAACAGGAACTTTGGATTATACAAATCACTTGGGATTTGAACTTGAAATGATGGGAATGAAAATTCCAATGAACCCAACAAGCAATGTTACTGTGCAAGCGTCTGTTGCCATAAGCGGGGCGCAAATTGTATCCGCTACTTTGGGGAACATAGCAAAAGAAATGGCTCATACCAATTACCAAAAAACAGAACAGACAACCAAAACACAAATCAGAACGGTTTACTTTTCTATTCTGGCAATGGAAAATACATTGGAATTGTTAGGAAAAAATATGGAAAATATGTTACGATTGGATACATTCGCAAAACAGGCTGTTACGGTCGGTATAAGCGAACAAACAGATGCCGATCAAATTTCCATACAGGTATCATCTTTGCAAAATAACGTAAATTCAACAAGACGTTCTGTCGAAATGCTTTATAATTCATTACGTTTATTGTTGGGGACTTCCGTCAATACGGAAATACATCTTACGGAAAAACTCGAAGATATTCTAAATGTTGAAAATGCAAATAAACTGTTGGACGAGCATTTTTCTCTGACGAATAATCTGGATTATCAATTGACAGAACAAAATGTAACGCTAGCAAAAAAACAGGTTCGCATAAATGAATGGGCTTATGGACCTACTTTAAGCGCCTATTATCAGTATAAAGAAAAAATACAAACAACAGAATTTGATATGAATCCGCCTCAAGTTTTCGGACTTACATTAAATGTTCCTATTTTTTCGTCAGGCAGTAGATTAGCAAAAGTCAATGAAGCTAAATGTGCGTATAAATCGGCTGTCAATACCATGGAAATGGTCTCGGAACAGTTAAAAGTCCAAGACCGTCAATTGCGTTATAATTTGCGTTCGCATTTTGAAAACTACGAAATGCAACGCAAAAATATTGACGTTTCACAACGGGTTTTCAATAGTATTACCAATAAATACGAACAGGGATATGCTTCGAGTATGGATCTTACTAATTCGAGTATCAATTTGATAACGGCTCAAAGTAATTACATACAGGCAATGCTCGAACTTGTAAATGCACAAATCGAATTGGAAAAGCTTTTAAATAAATAATAAAAAATATAAAACGTATTAATATCTATATCAATGAATAAATTCATTCAGATCACGGGAATTGCAGTAAGTGTTATCAGTTTAATGAGCTGCGGAGGAAATAAAGACTCACAAAAAAACACAATAGAAAACAATGTTGAAAGAGTAGAAATAATGGCGCTAAACAAAGAAAAAATTGCGCATACATTAACCTTGTCCACAACGTTACAGGGGTATGAAACAATGAATGTATCGCCATCTTTGACGGGAAAGATTGAACAAATAAATGTAGACGTTGGTTCTCGTGTTCGGCAAGGACAAACATTGGTTGTCATGGATCAAAATCAACTGAACACAGCACGATTGACATTCGCCAATTTAAAAGTAGAAATGAACCGAATGGAAAGTTTGCATAAAACCGGAAGTATTTCTCAACAGGCATACGACCAACTAAAACTTCAACATGACCAAACAGAAGAAACATTGGCATTTCTGGAAAGAAATACCTTTGTAAAAGCTGATTTTTCGGGTGTTATTTCTGCTAAGAACTATGAAAATGGAGAATTGTACAGTGGCGCTCCTATTCTTATTCTTACTCAAATTAATACCTTAAAGGCATTGGTAAATATTCCCGAAACATACTATCCTTTGCTCAAAGAAGGTAAAAAGGTAAGTTTAAAATCGGATATTTATCCGAATCAAGAATTTACGGCAACAATAGAAACCGTTTATCCCACGATAGACGCTACTACACATACTTTTCAAGTTAAACTTAAAATACCCAATGCCAAAGAAATATTGCGTCCGGGTATGTTTGCTCGCGTAAACATGGAAATGGGGGAAATAGAGTCATTATTAGTTCCACATCAAGCCGTTTTAAAACTGCAAGGTTCTAATGAACGCTATGTATATATGAATGATAATGGAATAGCTAAACGTGTTGTTGTTACATTGGGACAGCGATTTGATGATAAAGTTGAAATCATTTCCAATGAAATTAAAGAAAATGATCAAATCGTGATTACCGGACAATCCCGTCTCGTTACAGGAAGTAAACTTGAAATAATCAATAAGGTTTCTTCAGAGGAATAAATAATTATAATCAGTAGAATAAACAATTATAATCAGTGAAACATGAGTATATATAAAACAGCGGTCAATAAACCGATAAGTACATTATTAATATTTGTGGGGGTAATCGTGATGGGGGTTTTTTCTGTAACACGTTTACCCATCGACCAATTTCCCGAAATAGAACCTCCATACATTACGGTATTAACAACATATCCGGGCGTAAATGGTTCGGAAATAGAAACCAATGTTACCAAGATAATAGAAAATACGCTTAATTCAATAGACGGATTAAAAGAAATTACCTCCACCTCCAGAGATAATATATCTATGATTTTGATGGAATTTACGTGGGGAATGAATTTGGAGGAATCGGTGGCGGATGTTCGCGCCAATATAGATATGATATACGAAAATTTACCGGAAGGCTGTACTCGTCCTATTGTCTTTAAGTTTAATTCCAGCAATTTTCCCATTATGCAGTATGCCATAACTGCGTCCGAAAGTTATCCCGGTCTCGAAAGGATATTGGAAGATAATGTTATTAATGTTTTAAATCGTATAGACGGAATAGGTACGCTATCTTTATCGGGCGCTCCTGAAAGATATGTCTATATTGATTTGGATCCTAATAAAGTGGATGCATATAATTTAAGTCTCGAAGTTGTTGGACAGGCTATCATGAGTAATAATCTGAATTTGGCATCGGGTACGGTAAAAATGGGCAAAGAATCCTATCAATTGCGTGTGGACGGAGAATATGTAGAAAGCAGAGAAATCAATGATATAGTCGTAACAACCACGCCCGACGGAAAACAGGTCTTTTTACGGGATCTTGCTACAGTAAGAGATACGATTAAAGATTTTTCATTAGAAGAAAAAATAAATGGAAGAGATGGCGTTCGTTTGGTGGTGATGAAACAATCGGGCGGAAATACGGTACAGGTTGCAAGTGATGTTCGTGAACAAATGGAAAAAATTAAAAAAACCTTACCATCCGATATAGACATTCAAATAATATACGATTCATCAGAATCTATCGTAAACTCAATTACGGGATTGGCAGAGACTATTTTATACGCATTATTATTTGTGGTATTGATAGTTCTTTTCTTTTTGGGGAAATGGAGAGCCACGTTAATTATAGCGATTACCATTCCTATTTCGTTGGTAGTTTCATTTATTTATCTTTTTTTAATTGGCAGTTCGCTTAATATTATTTCATTGGCGTCGTTGACGGTGGCGATAGGAATGGTGGTGGACGATGCCATTGTTGTATTGGAAAATATAGATAAACACATAGAACGAGGCGCAAGTCCGCGCGAAGCGGCTATCTATGCCACCAATGAAGTTTGGGTTGCTGTTATAGCTACTACTTTGGTCATTGTTGCTGTGTTTGTACCTTTGACAATGCTTCCCGGTATGGCTGGTATTTTGTTTAAGGAATTGGGTTGGATTGTAACTATTACCGTAGTAACGTCTACCGTAGTGGCTATTTCTCTAACGCCCATGTTATCTTCCCGCTTACTGAAAGCAAGAAATCCCAATTTGATAACCAACAAAAAAGAGAAAAAAGAAAGACGTTTTACGTATCAGAAAACAATTGTACATTTATTGGATATAATAGATGCCTGGTACGCAAAAGTATTAAGGGTATGTCTAAGACATAAACGAATTACATTATCTGTCGTTACGTTGATTTTTCTTGCATCACTGATACCTGTACTGACGGGAATGATAGGGACTAACTTTATGCCACAGTCGGATGATGCCCGATTGAGTATCAACCTCGAATTAGAGAGCGGTACTCGTGTAGAAGAAACTGTCAAAACCGCGCGTAAAGTTGAAAATATGATTATGAGGCTTGTTCCTGAAACAATTATTATTTCATCATCAGCTGGGTCGAACGATGAAGCGGGTATATCCGCTTTATTTTCATCTACAACCAATAACAAAATTAGCATGAACGTTCGTACCAATAAAAAAGGGGAACGTGATCGTTCTATCTTTGATATTGCAGAAATAATTCGTCAGGAATTAGAAAAGATGCCGGAAATCATTACTTATACAGTAAGCAGTCAGAGTGGCGGTTTTGGCGGGTCGAGCAACAATGTAAGCGTAGAAATTTTCGGCTATGATTTCAATAAAACCAATGCACTTGCAGCTGATTTGTCCAAACGGATAACAAATATTAAAGGCGCAAGAGATATTAAAATCAGTCGAGATAGAGATCGTTCCGAACTTCAAATCGTTTTTGACAAGGAAAAGATCGCACAATTGGGATTGAATCAGGCAACAGTATCCGCTTATATCCGCAATCGCGTACAGGGAATGGCTGCTGGTTATCTACGGGAAGATGGTAATGAGTATGATATTGTTGTGCGTCTTGCGGAAGACTATCGCAACAGCATTAGTTCTCTGGAAGAAATGACGCTAATGACGCCCATGGGAAAGAAAATTAAACTGAAAGAAGTTGCTGCCATCCAAGAATATTGGGGACCTCCTGCCATCGAAAGAAAAAGACGGGAACGTATTGTAACCATATCGGTTACTCCTGTCAATACTTCATTGGGAGAATTAGCTGCTGAAATTCAAAAAGAAATTGCTACAGTAGATATTCCTCAAGATATTATAATCAATATTGGCGGCGATTACGAAGAACAACAGGAAACATTTGCAGATATGATTTTGTTATTGGTACTCATTATTATGTTGGTATATATAGTTATGGCGTCTCAATTTGAATCATTTTCCAAACCGTTTATCATCATGATGTCGTTACCGTTTGCGGTAACGGGTGTTATATTGGCGTTGCTTATCACGCAGACGTCGCTGGATATGATAGGCGCTTTAGGAGTAATATTATTGGTGGGGATTGTTGTCAAGAACGGTATTGTGCTTGTCGATTACATTAATTTGATGAGAGACAGGGGTCATCCGCTCAATGAAGCCATTGCTTTGTCGGGACAATCCCGTTTACGTCCTGTATTGATGACGGCAGCTACAACTATTTTAGGGATGGTTCCTATGGCGTTAAGTTCGAGTGAAGGTTCAGAAATATGGGTACCTATGGGTATTGTCGTCATCGGAGGTTTGACAACATCTACTCTCGTAACTTTGATTGTTGTCCCTGTTTTTTACGGCATATTCTCGAAAAGTGGAGAACGTAATAAACAAGGTAAAGTACAAAAGAAATTTTATTTCATGGACTTGCCCGATGTGCCTGAAGAAGAATTAAACATAATAAATAAAAGTAAATAGAATCATTATGAAAGCAGTATTCATTGCATTTAGTCAGACAAATACGGAGCGTGTCGAGTATATGCTCAATCGACTTGGGATTAGAGGATATACATTTTGGGAAAATGTACAGGGTTGCGGTACAGTAAAAGGCGAACCTCACAGAGGAACGCATACTTGGCCTGAAATGAATTCCGCGATCTTAGTCATGGTCGAAGACGAAAAAGTCCCCGAAATACTACAGGCTGTAAAAAAACTTAGTATCCGTAACGATGATGTAGGTGTCCGCGCCTTCGTCTGGACAATAGAACAAAGCGTGTAAACAGATGGAAAAGTAGACGAAAAGGGGTGAAAGAAAGCATTCGCCCCTTTTCGTTCTTTCTCTTTCCTTCCTTTTTTCGCTGAAAAATTTATACTCAAGCGGACAATGTTCTCTTTGTTTTTTGTAATTTTGCAGAGAAATTTACTATAAATACGCATTTATTCTTGGATGATATGAGAAACAATTTTTATCGTGACAAAGTAACTGTCATTACCGGAGCATCTTCTGGGATAGGAAGAGCTATAGCGATTGATCTTGCAGGACGCGGCGCTAAAGTTGTTTTAGGCGCCAGACGAGAAGAACTGTTAAAGGAAGTTACCGAAACAATTAAAAAAACAGGAGGCGATGCTACCTATTGCGTAATGGACGTAACAAAGGAAAATCTGTGCGGAAAATTAATTGATACCGCAATTGCCGCGTACGGAAAAATAGATATTTTGATTTGTAATGCGGGTATTTCTATGCGTGCCAATTTTAGTGAGGTAAATATAGAAGTTCTGCACCGATTGATGGACGTCAATTTTTGGGGAATGGTTTATTGTGTCAAACAGGCATTGCCCTATTTAATTAAGTCGAAGGGATGTATCGTTGGGATTTCTTCTATTGCAGGTATTCACGGTTTGCCCGGACGAACAGGATATTCTGCTTCTAAATTCGCCGTAAATGGTTTTTTGGAAACAGTTAGAATAGAAAATCTAAAAAACAAATTACATGTAATGATTGCTATACCCGGATTTACGGCTTCCAATATTCGTTATACGGCGCTCACCGCAGACGGCTCTCAACAAGGGAATACGCCGCGAAATGAAGGAAAAATGATGAGCCCCGAAACAGTAGCAAAATATATCGCTTATGGCATTAAACGAAAAAAACGTTATCTGCTTTTAGATATGGAAGGCATGGCTGTCTCTTTTGTAAAGAAAATCACAACTTCATTGCTTGACAATTTTTTTTACAAAGTAATGGCAAAAGAACCCAATTCTCCTTTAAAATAAAATTTCAACAGCAATGATTTCTATCAAAGAAGTTACGACGAAGAGAGAAATAAGACAGTTTATTCGCTATCCCAAGCGATTATATAAACACTGTCCCTATTATGTTCCGCCATTGGATGCGGATGAATATAAAATGATTACTGCGCATCCTGCCAAATCATTTTGTGAGATACGCCTGTGGCTGGCGTATAAAGATGATAAAATTGCAGGTCGTATTGGTGGAATTATTAATCATCGTTACAATGAATTGAAGAATAAAAGACGTATTCGGTTCGGATGGTTTGACGTGGATGATGATATTGAAATCGCCAGAGCTTTACTGCAAACAGTCGAGAAATGGGGGGAAGAGAAGCAGTTACTCGAAATAAGCGGTCCTTCCAGATATTCCAATATGGAAAAACAAGGAATGCTTGTGGAGGGATTTGATGTCGTTTCTACTATATCCTGCGATTATAATTATCCTTATTATACTGTGTTCATGGATAATTTGGGATATGAAAAAGAAGAAGACTATTTACAGTTTAAAACTGAAATTAAGGAAATCCCCAACAAAATAAAAGACTTAAGTCATTTAATCGCTCAACGGTATAAGGTCAGCATGAAAGAGTTTAAAGATAAAAAAGAATTATTGAAGTATGCCAAAAGATTTTTTTATGCGCTAAACGAATCGTTTATACGGGTATATAATTTCATTCCATTAATGGATGATGAAATTGAATATCTCATCAAAAACAACTTCTCCATAGCCGACAAAAACCTCATTGGAATTATTGTGGATGAAAGTGATCATGTTGTCGGTTTTAGTTTTAGCGTACCCTCTTTAAGTAAGGCTTTCCAAAAAGCACAAGGAAAATTGTTCCCTTGGGGATGGTATCATATCTTAAAAGCATTGAAGAAAAACGATACCATTGACCTTTACCTAACAGGAGTACTTCCGCAATGGCGTGGAATAAGCGCTTTATACCATTATCAATTACATAAAACATACGTCGAAAAAGGATTTAAATACGGCATAACAAATCAACAGTTAGAAAGCAATCAAAGTTACCGAGTCTGGGAAAAATACGGCGCTAAACGAATCACTAAAAGAAGATGCTACTTGAAAAAGTTATGAGTTATGAATTATGACCCGTAGCGAAGCGGAGAGCAGCGTAGCTAATTATGAATTATGACCCGAAGCGAAGCGGAGAGCAGCGTAGCTAATTATGACCCGAAGCGAAGCGGAGAGCAGCGCAGCTAATTAGGCTGACGCACGAAACCGCTTAATCAGCGTCATCATTGCGAAGGAAAAATGTCCCGTTAGGGACAAAATGTTGGTAGAAAATACAGCAAATCTCCTCTTGAGCGCGCCGTCAGGTGCGCTATGTAAGATATTATCAGGTTGATTTACATTCTGTCCCTAACGGGGCGTATTCTTGGATAATGAAGCAATCCTTATCCAACAGCACGTCATTGCGAGCGGGTATATCTTTCAAATAAACAAAAGGGAATGACGTTTATACTATGCGCAGTTTACGGTATGGGATAAACAGAAACGGCTGAAAGCCGTAAATCAATAGCG
>JAIROC010000143.1 GCA_031257735.1 Bacteroidales bacterium
TTTAAGTGTGATTTCAGGAATTGTCCTGTATAGCTATTTTCTACTTTTGCAACTCTGGTGGGAGTTCCCTGTGCGACAATATAACCTCCCTCTTCACCACCTTCTGGACCTAAATCAATAATATGGTCTGCTGTTTTAATAACATCAATATTGTGTTCAATGACTAAAACGGTATTTCCTTTGTCTACTAATCGATGAAGAATATTCAGTAAAATACGAATATCATCAAAATGTAATCCTGTAGTAGGTTCATCCAAGATGTAAAATGTTTTTCCTGTATCTTTTTTTGACAATTCGGAAGCTAATTTAACTCGTTGAGCTTCTCCTCCAGAAAGGGTGGTGGACATTTGTCCGAGACGTAAATATCCTAATCCTACATTCTGTACCATTTGCAATTTTTGTCTGATAGCAGGTAATCCGTCGAAAAAATTAACAGCTTCGGTAAAAGTCATTTCCAGAACATCATTAATAGATTTTCCTCTATAGCGAATTTCAAGTGTTTCTCGATTGTAACGTTTCGTATCACATACATCACAAGGCACATATACTTCAGGCAATATACCCATTTCAACGATTTTGATGCCAGAGCCTTTGCAAGTTTCACATCTTCCTCCCGGCACGTTAAAGGAAAAGCGGGAGGATTTGTAATTTCTAACTCTTGCTTCAGGCAGCGCAGCAAACAATTTACGGATTTCGTCAAAAATTCCAATATATGTAATCGGATTTGAACGCGGCGTCCGTCCGATAGGATGTTGATTGATTTCTATTATTTTATCTATGTTTTTCAAGCCTCTAATACTTCTGTAGGGGAGAATTGTTTTTGAAGAATGATAAACATATTCATTCAAAATAGGATATAATGTTCCTGAGACTAATGAAGATTTTCCGCTTCCCGATACGCCTGTTACACAGATAAAAGTTTCGAGTGGAAATCTCACATTAATATTTTTTAAATTATTTCCGCTTGCTCCAAATATCTTTAAGTATTTACCACTTCCCTTTCGTACTTTAAGGGGAATGTTTATTTTCTTTTTTTCTGATAGATAATCTCCCGTTAAAGAACCTGAATGAGCAATATCTTCAAAAGAACCTTCTGCGACAATAAAACCACCATCAACGCCAGCTCCTGGTCCCATATCTACAATATGGTCAGCGGCACGCATTGTATCATAATCATGTTCTACAACAATAATAGAATTTCCAATATCACGCAGATCTTTCAGAGATTGTATTAATTTTTGATTATCTCTTTGATGAAGTCCAACACTCGGCTCATCCAGAATATATAACACATTCACTAATTTAGAGCCGATTTGAGTAGCCAAACGTATTCGTTGTGCTTCGCCTCCAGAAAGCGTTTGCGAGAAACGATTAAGTTTAAGATAATCTATTCCCAGATTTAGTAAAAAACTTAATCGTACTTTTGTTTCTCTGATAATTTCTTTAGCAATTTCTTGTTGTCGTGGGGTTAGATATTGGTTAATATTTTCCATCCATTGGGCTAAGACAGTAATATCCATATTTGCCAAATCAACAATATTTTTATCTCCGATACGAAAATAGTTAGCTTCTTTTTTTAGTCGTCCTCCTTGACACTCTTCACATAATCGCGTATGCATGAATTGGGTTGCCCATTTGCGTATATTTGAAGAAGACTCTTCTGCGTGAGATAGAATAAAGTTGATAATTCCTTCAAAGTTGAATGAAGTCATAACCCCTAAGGTTTCATTTTTAATTGCAATAGGTTCAGCAGTTCCGTACAAAATAGTATGTAATGCTTTTTCAGGCATATTTTCAATCGAAACATCAATTGTGGTATTATATTTTTTACAGATAGCATCTACCTGTTTGAATATCCATGATGATTTATATATGCCAAGTGGTACTATTCCTCCTTTGCGAATTGTTTTTTTTGTATTGGGGATTAATTTTTTCATATTTGCTTCCGTAATGTATCCCAATCCTTTGCAATTCGGACAATATCCGTAGGGGGAATTGAAGGAAAACATATTGGGTTCAGGTTCAGGATAAGAAATACCTGACTGTGGATCCATTAAGAACTTGCTGTAATTAACAGGAGTAGTACTATTTTCTTCTAATACCATTATATTTCCTTTTCCATATTTCAAAGCGGTTCTAATGGAATTAGTCAATCGTTTCAGGGAAGATTTTCCAAGTTTTAGCGTATCAATAACAATTTCTATATCATGTGTTTTATATCTATTTGTTTGCATGCGGAGTTCTACGTCTCTTATTTTTCCATCCAGACGTATAGATAGAAATCCCCATTTACGAATTTGTTCAAATACTTCTCTATAGTGTCCTTTACGCGCACGGACAATAGGAGACAACAGATAAATTATTTTTCCATTATATTGTGTTCGTATCAGTTCAATGAGTTGTTGTTCGGTATATTTAACCATTGGCTCATTGGTAACGTAAGAATAGGCAGTAGATACGCGTGCAAATAAAAGGCGTAAAAAATCGTATATTTCGGTAATTGTTCCGACAGTAGATCTTGGATTATGATGTACTGTTTTTTGTTCAATTGCTATAACGGGACTTAATCCTTTTATTTTATCTACTGCGGGACGACGCATTTCTCCTAAAAATCGTCTTGCATAAGCAGTAAATGTTTCTATATATCGTCTTTGTCCTTCTGCGTAGATAGTATCAAAGGCGAGCGAAGATTTTCCTGAACCTGATAATCCTGTGATAACGACAAATTTGTTTCGAGGGATTGTCAGATTTATTCCCTTTAGATTATGTTCTTTTGCATTAAAAATTTCCAAATTTTCTTCAGCAATCTGTTTGTTCTTTTTTTTGTTTCGCATGGGTAATAACTCTCAAAAAATAAATTTCTATACATGCCCGAAAACATTATTATTCTTCTGCATAAAAAACAATTTGTGGATTAAATATCATGTATTTGGACAACTGTTCATCGGATTCAAACCGTTCTCCAATATAAACCGAACCATCCGATTTTGTTTGTTTTGTTTGTGTATTAGAATATATTAGATGTTTTTCTTTATCCCAAACCAAGTGTTCTGTTTCTATTATTTCTCCTGTTTTAAAATTGGTAACGACAACATTATATTTAACTTCCATTATATTTCGTTCTTCGTAACTTATTCCATAATTAGCGGTTAGAGACATTTCTTCATTTTTGTTTTCATCGTAAGAAATAATGTTTACTCCTTTGGGATATTCCAGATAAGGTTCAGGGTCATTGTATTTGTTCATTTCTTCGAATATAAATTCATTCTTCACCATTCCTGCTTCACTGAAATACAGGTGCATTTTTGTTGCGGTTTCTGTTGGAGATTTACTTTTTACCGTTAGAGAGTTTACGACGGAAATATCATTTTTACAACTGTAGAGTGTCAAAATAATAGCCGCAGTTGCGGCTATTATCATATAGGTAACTAATCTTTTTCCCATACTATCGTATTGTTGTAGTTTCTCCTATCCAGCAATCTATTTTGTAGGGTTGACCTTTTTGTAATCCATAGTTAAAATAAGATGCTGTTTTGGGAAAACGTTCTGCTGCTGCGTTCAATTTTTTTTGCGCTTCTTCTGCTCTTTCAGGATCAATTGCTTTTGCTTTGGCATATTTATCTGCTGCCGCCCAATAAGCTGCTCCCGACACATCTGTAGCGCAAGATGATGCGGTCGCCATATATAAATCTCCTATAAAAATGTACACACGTCCATCATTGGGATTTAATTTTAGTATCTTGTAAACAGTTTCCCTTGCAACAGAATATTGATTAAGCTGTCTGTAACATTCTGCCATCAATAAATATGTTTTTATTTTATCGGATTCCTTTTCAAACATATCTATGGCTTGAGTTAAATAATCCAAGGCTTCTTTGTAGCTTTCCTTTTTATATTTAATACTACCCATATAAAAAGCCATATTAGCATTCGGAGTTTGTTTATACAATTCTTCTACAGCGGCAATAAATAAATCATTTTCTGTACATTTTTCTTTTGTAAAGAATTTTACAATTTGTCGCAATGTGCGAAGGTCTTTACTTGTTTCAAACTTTTTGGTATATATTTGTATAAGTATTTCACAGGAAGCATATTTTGAAAAACGAATGTCCATATTATTGCTTACGTTTCTCAATTGGGTAAGTTCATTTGCTGCTTTAGCCGAATCTTTTGCTTTTTCCTCGTAGGTAGCTCTATATTCCTCTTGGGTAATACTACCGCTATCTAAATTTTCACGAAGAATATAAATTGAGCGCATAATTTTCTCCATGTTTATTTCTCCTTCGTCTACCATAGCATCCAAGACTTCGGTAACTTTATCATACGCTTCCAACATTACTTCTGGCTCTAACTTCTCTTTGGACATGTAAAGTTCCACTGTTTGGAAATAGATATCCAGCACTTGCGGAGAACTTTTTGTTGTTTCCAACTCTATGGATTTCTCCATTTGTTCAAGCGCTTTTTTATATTCTCGTTGTCTGTATTTCATGAGATAAACGCCTATTCTACCTAAGACATAACCTTCTTCTGCAGGATAGCATTTGATACGCAATTCAAATAAATCAAGCAATTCCTGAATATATTCTTCTTTTCTAACACTGTCTTTTTCATTTGCAATAAGAGACTCTAAAATAACAGGTCCATTTGCAAAAATATTCTTGGTAGACATAGGACAATTTTCGACAACCCATTTCCATGAAGGATAAGCTTTCTTATAGTTCTTTTGTTTAAAATCTTCCCGAAACAAAGAAATGTTTTTCACACATTCGAGGCTATCTTCTCCGTATTTTTTTGTCAAATTTTGTGCCTGTACATGAATAAATGGCGAAAATGCCATAAAAAAAACAGTTGCTAATGTCACTCTCTTTAAGTATACTTTCATCTTTATTATTTTTTAATCTAATTTTGTTCTTTGATACCATCTTTCATGTATACGAATATTGATGGTAGCCGTAAAATAATTTTCCTGAATAAGATTGTATTGTGTTGTTCCTGTTTGTCCATATTCAAGAACAATACCAAAACCTGTTTTGGATCTTTTTAATGGGAATAAAAGTCCAAAATTTATGCCAAATCGTTTTAAGTGTTCTCCTTCCAAAAACAAATGCGTTTGTTCAAAATTAGCGCCCAGACTAATTGTTATGCGTGGAAACAGTTTATTACTTAAATAATTAGGCGTATAACTTCCTCCTATTGAGATCTTATACAAATCAGATAAATTATCATTTACTTTATCAATAGCATAATGACTCCAATTTACCCAAGTGAAATCAATCCCCACAAAATATTTATTTTTTTTACTCCATGAAATACCTCCGCCAATATGCATAGGCATTTTGAGAGAATGTTTACGGTCTGTTTCTGGATATAGCGTATCCAATGGGGTGATATTATAATCTTTTCCCCAATAGGTAGATGTTATTTGTGTTTCGGTAGATTTAATAGGAATAGAAGGTGTATAAACAAAACCCAACCCAAGTTCTCTCTTTCCTTTTATGGGAATGAAATATTGAACGCCTGCCGTAATGACAGCGCCTTGAATTTTATTAGAGATATCTGCCTTTGTATTAAAAAAGTAGGCATCGCTCCATTCCATTGTACGGTATTTACTATAAGTTCCAAAAAGAAAAGAAGCGTTAATCCCTATTGAAAAATCTTTAAATAAACGAAATGAGTTTCCCCAATAAATTTCATTTACGCCGCCATCTCCCGTAAATGTTCGAGTTAGTGTATCTGTCGTTTCAATTTCTGTGAAGTTCATAATACTGTATGGCTGCAATCCTATTGCTGTTTTCCACCAGCGAGCAATAGAAAATCCACAGGATAAGTATTCAAACTGTAATGTATTTCCTCGTTGCGAAGTAGAAGCGATTAATGTATGACTTTTCCACGAAAATGCAGCTTCCATTAAAAAAGACAAGGTATCAAAACCCATATAAGACGCTGGATTTGTAAAATTAACAATAGTTGGAGACTGTAAAGTATATCCTGTTCCTCCTATTGCCATAACACCTGCCGAGGATCTGTTTTTCAGTTCTCCCATTCCAAAACGAGAATATGGAGCATTCAAATGATTTTGCGCACTGCTTATTTCCATAACTCCCAAAATAATACATAACATGATGTAAATATTTCTACCTTTCAACATTATAATATAAAATTAAATCCAACCCTGATATGACTAACTCTGGAAACGGAGTTATCTCTCCTTTTATTGCATTTTCAAATGCTTTTAAATTTCCTCCCGTTACAATGACCTTTAAATAAGGATACTTCGATTTATAATTTGCAATTAGATAATTACATTCGGCTATAATTCCATGAATTACTCCCGATAAGATAGCTTCTTCACTTGATTGACCTGTAATATAATCAATACTTTGATATTCAATCAAGGGAAGTTTATCAGAAAAATGATGTAATGCTTTAAATCGCATCTCCATTCCCGGCGATATGGATCCACCCATATAAACGCCTTCTTCTGTTATAAAATCAGAAGTGATACAAGTCCCCAATTGTAAAACCAACACATTTTCTTCGGGAAAAAGATTTTGAGCGGCAACGGCACATGCCAATCTGTCACTCCCCAAAGTATCTTTTGTCCTGTATACATTTTTTACAGGGAGAGGCGTTTTTTCAGACAGTTTTACAAATGTATATTTCTCCGTTAAATAGTTTTCTATTGTTTGAGTATCATTAATCACAGAAGATAAAATAGCATTCCTTATCTTATATTTTTTTTCTATTGCAACAATATCGTCTATACCAATATGTGATTGTGTGATAAAAAAAACAGTTTTTCTTTCGGATACAACTGCCAATTTTTTACATGTATTTCCAAAATCAAGTATCAGGTTCATCATCTTATTATTGGATTTTATTTTGACACATTAAAATTTCGGCTAAAGCTAAATCCGTGGGAGTGGTTATTTTAATATTTGTTTCTTCTCCATTGACAAGATGTATTTCTTTTCCAAAGGCTTCCACTACAGAAGCATCATCTGTAAAATTAGGATTATAATCTTGTTGATAGGCTTTTTTTATCATCTCACACGCAAACACCTGAGGCGTTTGTACGCTGTAAAAATCAGAACGATTAACGCCTTGACTTTTTGTTCCTGAAACCATACGCAAAGTATCTTTAAGAGGTATGGCTGCTACAGCTGTACCATGTTTCTGGGCATATTGAAAACAGGAACATATTAATTTAGACGTTACAAATGGTCTCGCTGCATCGTGAATTGCAACCCAACCATTATCAGGAATAAAATGAAGCGCATTTTTTATCGAATGAAAACGCGTTTCCCCTCCATGAACCAATATATGGGAAACATGAAAGTTATATTTGATTTGTATTTCTTTCCAATAGTCAATATATTGTTTCGGTAAGGTTACAATAACAGTATCCACCCATGACACAAATTGATTAATTGTATGTATCAACACAGGCAGCCCGTGTAGAGGTAAAAATTGTTTAGGAATAGATGTTCCTGTTCGAGTACCTGTTCCTCCAGCTGTAATAATTGCAAATTGTTTCAACTGTTTATAGAATTAACATGGCATCTCCGTAGGTTAGAAATTGATATTTTTCTTCTACAGCGATCTTATATGCTTTCATTACAAAATCATATCCTCCGTAACCACATACCATCATAAACATCGAAGATTGAGATGGATGAAAATTAGTAACCAAACTTGTTGCGGAATTAAATTCGTAGGGAGGAAATATAAATTTGTTCGTCCATCCGTTAAACGGTTTAATTAATCCTGAATTATAAACGGATGCTTCCAATGCTTTCAAGGTAGTAGTTCCAATAGCGCAAATTTGTTTACCTCTCTTTTTTTCTCTGTTTATAATTGTTGCAGCTTCTTCGGAAATAACCACCTCTTCCGAATCTATTTTATGTTTTGCGAGGTCTTCCACATCTATGGGTTTAAAATTACCCACACCTGCATGAAGCGTAACATCTGCAAATAATACTCCTTTCAGTTCAAGCCGTTTAATTAATAATTTACTAAAATGCAAGCCTGCTGATGGCGCTACCACAGCGCCTTCATGTTTTGCATATACTGTTTGATAATATTCTCTATCTTCTGCGGTTACATCTCGTAATTTCAGAATACATTCAGGAAGGGGCATTTGTCCCATATCATGGAGTTTTTTCTTAAATTCGTCATGCGTTCCATCAAATAAAAACCGTAATGTTCTTCCTCTGTTTGTTGTATTATCAATTACTTCTGCAACAAGTTCATCTTCTCCAAAATACAATTTATTTCCGATACGTATTTTACGTGCAGGATCAACAAGGACATCCCATAAACGACTTTCTTCGTTTAATTCTCTTAATAAAAACACAGCAATACCTGCCGATGTTTTTTCTTTTTGTCCACACAACAAAGCAGGAAAAACTAATGTATCGTTTCTTACGATGACGTCTTCTTCTCCAAAGTAATTGATAATATCTTTAAAAACCTTATGTTCGATAGTCCCTGTTTTACGATCTAAAACCATTAAACGTGCTTCATCTCGATTTGCTGCAGGAAAACTTGCCACAAGCTCTGGAGGAAGATAGAATTTGAATTGAGATAATTTCATAATTAATTACATCATTGATTGTTAAAATACCCAAAAAATTTATACTCATTTATAAACGCATTAGAAGGCGCTTTAGTATAAACTAATTCCGAGTACAGGAATATTTATTTATATATTTCTTGTTTATAGGCTTTGAGAGTATTGATAATTAACCCGATTATTGTCATTGGACCTACGCCGCCGGGAACAGGAGTTATATATTCACAAAGAGGAGACACTTCCTCAAAGAGAACATCTCCTTTCAAACGGAATCCAGACTTTTTTGTATTATCCTCTACACGATGCATTCCTACATCTATGACCGTTACCCCCTTTTTCACATATTGTGCAGTAATCATTTCGCATTTACCAATAGCGGCGATTAAAATGTCGGCAGTACGACAGATTTCGGACAGATTTTTTGTTTTACTGTGACACAAAGTAACTGTACAGTTTGCATTTTTCGCATTGCGGGAAAGTAAAATACTCATGGGTGTTCCCACAATATTGCTTCGTCCTACAATAACACAATGTTTACCTGCTGTTGGTATTCCGCTTCTTTCCAAAAGCAGGCTTATTCCCAAAGGAGTTGCTGAAATGTATGCAGGTTGTCCTAATACCATGCGTCCTACGTTTACGGGATGAAAACCATCGACATCCTTTTTAGGATTAATTGACGCAATGATTTTGTTTACCGAGATATGTTCGGGAAGAGGTAATTGAACAATTAGCCCGTCTATTTCTTCATCATGATTAATAAAATCTATATTTTCCAACAATTCTTTTTCGCTAACATCTTCGGACATTTTATACACAGAAGAAGACATGCCTACTTCGGCACAAGCCTTTTCTTTATTGGCGACATAAGTTTCACTTGCAGGATTATTTCCTACGAGTATAGCCGCTAAATGAGGTCTGCGTACATTTATATCTTGTATATCCTGTAAAGATCGTATTTCTGCAGCAATTTCTTCTTTTATTTGTATTGCTATATTTTTCCCATCTATCAGTTTCATGATTTATATTTATCTTTTAAATGATCGCGCCGGATTAATATTATTTGATCTACCTGAAATAAATGTTTTCATGATTTTGCGAGTTTCTTCAAAATTTTTCAGTAATTTATTTACATCCTGAATATTTGTACCACTTCCATCTGCAATTCTTTTACGCCGACTACCATTGATAACAGAAGGATTTTTCCGTTCGTAGGGTGTCATGGAATAGATGATTGCTTCTGTCCTTTTAAATCCATCTTCATCAACATCTACATTTTGCATCGTTTTTCCAAAACCGGGTATCATACTCATCATATTTTTCATGCTACCCATCTTTTTTATTTGTTGAATTTGATCAATAAAGTCATTGAAATCAAATTGATTTTTTGCTAATTTCTTTTGTATTTTTCGAGCTTTTTCTTCGTCATACTGTTCTTGTGCTTTTTCCACAAAACTGACAATATCCCCCATGCCCAATATTCGGTCTGCCATACGGGAAGGATAAAAGATATCGATATCTGCCATTTTCTCTCCTGTCCCAATAAATTTAATAGGTTTTTCTACCACATAACGAATAGTTAATGCTGCTCCACCGCGCGTATCTCCGTCTAATTTTGTAAGGATTATTCCGTCAAAATTTAGTTTGTCATGGAAGGCTTTGGCAGTATTGACAGCATCCTGACCGGTCATAGCATCAACGACAAACAATATTTCATCAGGAGAAACAGCATCTTTTATTTTACTGATTTCATCCATCATGGCTTCATCAATAGCCAAACGTCCTGCTGTATCTATAATCACAATCTGATAACCCCATTGTTTGGCATGAGCAACGCCTTTTTTAGCTATATCTACGGGTTTTGTATTTCCTTCTTCTGTAAATACGTCTACTTCGATTTGTTGTCCCAATATTTTAAGTTGATCGATAGCTGCAGGACGATATACGTCTCCCGCTACCAAGAGTACTTTTTTAGCTTTCTTTGTTTTAAGAAGATGAGCAAGTTTTGCTGCATGTGTTGTTTTTCCTGAGCCTTGCAAGCCGGACATTAAAATAACAGCGGGGGAATGTTTTATGTTGAGTTCGACATGTTCAGAACCCATTAATTCTACCAATTCATCGTGTATGATTTTAATCATTAATTGATTGGGGGATATGGCATTTAATACATTCTGACCGATGGCTTCCCTCTTTACTTTATCGGTTAATTCTTTCGCTATTTTGTAGCTGACATCTGCATCTAATAAAGCTTTACGGACTTCTTTCATTGTCTCAGAAACATTGATTTCAGAAATATATCCTTGTCCTTTTAAAACTTTGAAAGCTCTTTCGAGATTATTTGTAAGTGATTGAAACATACTTGTCTGTTTATTTGAAAAATTGAGTTGCAAAATTACATGTTTTTTTTAGATTTCCACAAATAAAAGTACAAAAATGCGAAAGCGCAAAGGCGCGAAAGGCGCGAAGGCGACCAACAACGCCGTCATTGCGAGCGGGTATATCTTTCAAATAAACAAAAGGGAATGACGTTTATACTATGCGCAGTTTACGGTATGGGATAAACAGAAACGGCTGAAAGCCGTAAATCAATAGCG